>NZ_JACUTS010000137.1 GCF_014859695.1 Sulfurimonas sp.
GTTCTATCTTTTAACGACTTAGAATCCCAAATATATACCTTATCAAAACCAAAGTCTATATCTTTGATTCTCAAGCTTAAAGCCTCGTTCATTCTTAGTCCACAGCCGTACATCAAATGTACCAGCAAACTGTACTCCATAGGTATATTTTGCAAAATACTCGCAACTTCATCTTTTGTTAAAACAGCAGGTATATGTTTTCTCTCTTGAGCACGAAGAGCTTGAATATTCCAATCACTTATATCTACACCCAAAACTTCTTTATATAAAAATAACAAAGCACTAAAAGCTTGATTTTGTGTAGTTGGTGAGACATTGTCTTTTGTAGCTAGCTTTGTTAAAAAAGTCTCTATTTCTAATTTGCCCATATCAATAGGATGCTTTTTTTGATGAAAAAATATATAGTGCTTTATCCAATGTACATAAGTTCTTTCGGTTGAATAGCTATAGTGTTTAAACCTAATTTTATCACGAACTAAATCTAAGAGTTTCTTTTTCACTTGCATATTATCTCCCTTACTTAAGCTACATTATGTTTGTTATGTAATTTTTTCAACTATTAACAAACATTTTGTGTGTTATTTCTCTCTATGACACTTAACACACACTAAATATTTAAGAATAATATGCATTTTTTCTCTAAAAAGTAAAAAATATTGCAATTTGTCATATTTTATGTTAATTTTTAATAATTATCACACATTTGATATGTAAGTTATTTTTATTTTTTTAAGTTAATATCTATATAATGTGTTTGAATAAATAGTTATCCGCTCGCTACGCGACCGGATAACGAGGGCGCGGGCTGAACACCCGCTCCCTCGTTATCTATAGTAAAGGAATACATATGGCACAGCAAACTAATCAATATAACTTACCAAGACGCATATCAAATACAGTAAAACGAAAAATAAGAAAACAATGCGGTTTTGGATGTGTTGTCTGTGGTTTTGGAATTACACAATATGAGCATATTATCCCAGAATGGCATGAAGCCAGAAAGCATAATCCTAAAAATATGGCATTATTGTGTGGTTCATGCCATGATAAAGTAACAAGGGGAATATTTTCTAAAGATAAAATACGAGATGCTTTACGTTCTCCAAAATGTCTAGAAAATGGTTATACATCAGATATTTTTGATATTGGTAAATCAACACCAACTGTTAAAATTGGAAATACAGTATGGGAAGATGTACCTATAATTTTACAGATAGAAGATATTCCTATTTTAGAAATAAGAAGATCAAGAGAAAATAAAGGCACTTTTGAAATTTCAGCATTATTTTGTGACGACAATGGTGAAGAAATATTTAAAATTACTAATAATATATGGGAAGGAAATATAACTAATTGGGATATAGAGACTATCGGACAAACAATTACTATAAGAAAGAATTTGAGGAAAATAGCCCTTGAAATTACAATTGATCCAAATAATGGAATTATCGCAATTAATAAACTTCATATGAATTTTAGAGGAGCAACGATATTTGGAGATCAAAAGAATGGATTTTACGCAAAAGCTAGTGATGAATCACAAATAAGCATTGGTTCGGGTGGCGGAGTGAAATCATTTGATATTGGAGTGCTAGTCTTAAAAGATTCCGTAGCAATGGGAATAGTTTCAAAGATAACAAAACATAGGAGCTAATAAGTAGCCTATCGGCGACTTATTAGCTCTATTCAACCGTTATATCTAGTAATGTAAGGAAAAAATAGATTGAAGCATATAAATATTATATCGCTAACACAAGCATTTGATACATTAGAAAAAGAAGAGTATAACAACTTATTAGGTTATCATGACATAGAAGTTAAAGATGCAGAGATTAATGACCTAAAATCCCTAATTACAATTTTATTAGATGTTAAAAAAGGAATAAAAAGAATTTTCAGTCAATTCTATGTAGGCTATAAAATCCCACAAATCTCTAAAGAATTTGATTTATTACGATTCGGAGAAGATTCTATTATTAATATAGAATTAAAAAACAGTAGTACAGAAGAAAGAATATTAAAACAATTAAAACAAAATAGATATTATCTGAGTTTTTTAAATAAAGAAATATACAATTTCACATTTGTTGAAAATCTGCAAAAGTTATATCGTTTAAATGATGATGATGAGCTTGAAGAAGTAGATTTTATAAAATTAGCAAAACTCTTGTATAAACAAAAAGTTAGCAATATAAATGATATAGATAAGTTGTTTAATCCATCATAATTACACCCCTGTGAATGAATCTCCACTTTTTATAAAATCACATATACAAATTTAAGCTAAAATCTTTCAATTTGCAATATGTTTAATTGTAATGAATATAAATAGTATAGTTAAGATACATGATTAAAATATAGAATTCATAAATGCCAACAAGATTGAGAGTTGATTTAGGAGATTCACTCACATGATGGATATAATTATGTATATATCATTTAATGATAAAATATACACCATTTTGCTAAAATGGTGTATATTTTGAAATTGGAGTTAATCATGACAGCTTTAAAACAAGAACAACTTTTTGATGAGATAGATATTTTACCAATAGATTTAAAAACTAAAATTGTTGATAAAATATTAGCTAGCATTACACCGATAAACAGTGAAATAGATAAACTTTGGATAAAAGAAGTAAATAAAAGAAAGCAAGAAATCGAGTCAAATTCCGTTACATTGGTTGATGGAGATGAAGTTTTCAAAAAAATATCTCAAAATTACACCCCTGAGAATGAATCTCCACTTTTAACTCAAACTCTTTTTTAGCTACCTAAAAAAGAAATAACTTGGCATGTCTAAAGAAACATTTTGCTTATTTTAAACGTTAGACACTACTTGATTTTTTTTCAACTATTGTAGTACAATGTAGATACAAAAGGATACAATATGAAAAAAGCAATTAATATCCGTATGGATGAAACTCTATTAACAGATTTAGATTCTTATGCTCATGAGCTTGAGC
>NZ_JACUTS010000038.1 GCF_014859695.1 Sulfurimonas sp.
TTTCATGCTCCCTATAAAGCATTTTTTATTCCTTTGTATGAATCAGCCGTGGAGCCAAATTTATAAAAATGGTTTGAACTAAAATTAATCAACTTTTCAATACAATAACGACATTAAAAACAAAGAGTATAAATGACACCGACACAAAGAGTACTAGAAGCGATTGACGAGATTAAAAAGGGTCACATGGTCATCATGATTGATGATGAAGATAGAGAGAACGAGGGCGATTTGGTCTATGCATCCGCTTTTTCTACGCCTGATCATGTAAACTTTATGGTAACACATGCAAGAGGACTAGTCTGTGTTGCAATCAGCAAAAAGATTGCTACAAGACTTGAACTCAACCCGATGGTAAGCTCAAACACATCTTCGTACGAGACGGCATTTACAGTCTCAGTCGATGCGAAAAATGCGCTTACGGGAATCTCGGCAGGCGAGAGGGATGATACCATCAAAATTTTGGCAAACCCAATTAGCCATGCGGATGAGCTTGTAAAGCCGGGTCATATATTTCCTCTGATAGCAAAAGACGGTGGGACGCTTGTTAGAACGGGGCATACAGAAGGCTCTGTTGATCTATGCCGTCTGGCAGGACTTAGCGAATCGGCGGTTATTTGTGAAATAATCAAAGAAGACGGAACGATGGCTAGACGCGACGATTTGGACACATTCGGCGAAAAGCACAATCTAAAAACCGTTTTTATCTCCGACATTGTTGAGTACCGTTTTGCAAATGAGAGGCTTATAAATGAGCTTGATGTAGAGGATATAGAGTTTTTTGATACAAAAGTGAAGAAGTACACTTTTGTAGACCATGACAAGATAGAACATACGGCGATAGTGTTTCATAATGTAGCATCAGTTGCAAACGTAAGGGTTCACAATGTTATGCCCGATATTGAGCTTTTGTTAAATCAGAAAAAATATAGCAACCTTGTCTCTTCTATTGAGTATCTAAAACAAAACAGCGGTGTTTTGATCTTCATAAATAAACCCACACACCATGACAACGCTGCCATGAAAGAGTTTGGAATAGGCGCACAGATACTAAAATCGTTCGGTATCTCAAAGATGAATCTTCTTAGCTCCATGAAGGCGACCGAATTTGTAGGACTTGGCGGTTTTGGGTTAGAGATAAACGAGGTTATAGATATTTAGCAAGATATCTATGACTTCCTTGAAACTACTCTCTCTCTTTTTACTTCTCATCTCCTTTTTAGATGCTAAAACAGTCTCTAGAACTCAAGTCATTATGTCCACATTTGTCACTATCACCACGGATGAAAGAGATGCTGATTCTATAACAGACGGGTTTGAGATCATCAAAGAGGTGGAGATGTCGCTCTCATCTTACAACCCAGATGCAAAAATATACCAACTCAACAAAAACCGACATGTAAAACTCGACAGTTTGAGTCATGAAGCGCTTCTTTTGAGTAAAAAGTATTATCTACAAACAGATGGCTATTTTGACATTACTATTGGCTCAATAACAAAAGATTTATATAGATTCGGAGAAAATGAGCGCATTGCATCTTTAGATGAGTTAGCAGGTGCAAACGTAGACTTTAGCGCTCTTAGGTTTAATGAGAAAGAGGCTTTTTTAGAAGAGGGTGCAAAAGTAGATTTGGGCGGAATGGGCAAGGGTTTTGGTGTGGATAAGGCCGCGGAGTATTTTAGAAACAAAAATGTAAAGAGTGCCGTAATTGCTGCAAGCGGAGATATAAGATGCTTCTCTTCATGCAGAATTGAGGTGCAAGATCCACTCAAAGAGGATGATGTTTTGTTGTCATTTGAAACTATGGAAGATGACATGGGCATAACAACGAGTGGAAACTATAACAGATATGTCGTCTCAACCAAAAACAACCATCTAATTGATCCAAAAGCTAAAAAGCCGCAGAACCTATTTGTTTCTATAACGCTTGTTAGCCACCTTCTGAGCGGTGATTTGGATGCCTATGCAACTGCAGCGAGCGTTATGCCCCTAAAAAAAGCGTACCGATTTTTAGATAGTTTGGAAGTGGGTTATATAGTTTTGCAGAGTGATGAAAAGCTGGTTGTTAGTAAAAACATCTCTGAGTTTACAAAAAATTTACTCATAAGAGATGCTCTCAAAAAGCAGCCATGAGATATATAAGATAAGCGCCAAAAGAGCAAAAAACGAAAAAAGTTTTATATATGCAAAAAACTCCAATCCGTTAATGATGAAAAACGCAGAGAATATCTCAAGCAGAGCCACCCCAAAAGTTATGTAGATAAGCGTAAGCAGACTTTTTCTACCTCTTAGCTTGGTAAATACCAAAAAGTGCAAAAGAACCATCGTAAAAAGCCCAAATACAAAGATGTGGGGAAGCACTATCTTTAAAATTCCTCCTGCACTCTGAGCAGAGATAAACTTCTCTTCATTCCCTGCGTAGTACTCCAAAACAGCGCTGTAACTAAAGCCAATTTTGTGCTCAAAAAGCATAACGGCACTTGCTACTAGAAGCAGCGAAAATGCCAAGTAGTAGAGGATTGAGAGCTTATACGCTTTTTGCATTTAACTTCCAAAATGAGTAAACAATCATATATAGAGCCGCAAAATGCCAGATAAAATAGGCTATAAGATATATATTGACAAAAAAGCTTGAGAGATAAAAAGCCAAAGGGAGTGAAATGAGCGATAAGATGGCGCTTATCATAAGGGTGTTTGTAAGGATGGCTCTGCTTTTTTTTGCAACTCTGATAAAAATGGAGCTAAGGGTAAGCAGAATCATCATAATAAAAAAAATCTGCGTATGCCAAAACTCCAAAAATGATGCTTCATTCATTGGGTCAAGGTAGGTCTCTTCATTCCCAAAAAGCGCCCGATTTACAGCTTCTGGCGAGATGCCAAAGTTTGACTTCATAACAAAAACATCAGAGATAAGATACAGAAGTATAAAAAGAAGAAAGCCCCTTAAGATAAGACTCATTGCGCTATCTTTTTGGATGTTTTTTATAACGGTAAATTTCACTATTTGCCTTTTAAGATCTCATTGTAGAGAGCAAAAGCGACTCTTGAGCTCTCTACAAAGCTTTTCGCGCTAAGTGTCGCACCCGTAATGGTCGGAATGTCTTTTGAGAGAGAGAGCGGTGTTTCGGTATCAACATTTTCAAATTGAGACATCCACTTTTTTGAAGGCACATACTCCATGGGCTCGTTAAAAGCTATAACCTCTATGCCTTTTAAAACAGACTCAGTCGAGATCAGGTAAAGAACGACTCCGTTTTTAGAGCGAATTTTTCTGTTGATTAAAATTCCGTATCCAAGAGTTTTATCATCTTGTACGGCTTTAAAAACTTTAAAAATTTTAGTGCCAAGTTTTACCTGTGATGCTTCTTGAATCTTTTTTGCCTGGGCACCTGTTAGTAAAATGTTCTCTTCGCTTATTTTGCTTTTGGCTCCATAGTTTTGTTGCATGGCATCAACCGGAGAGATAAGCATTTTGGCACTTAGCGGAAGTGAGAAAAATATAAGTAGGTAAAGTAAAAGTTGTTTCATAAATAGGTGCTCCTGTTTTGTCGGATTGTATAAAATAAAATTTTTTTTGTCAATGAACTTTGTCAATAAGAGTGCTAAGCATCTTGAAATTCTCGAAAAACAAGTTTTTCGTAGCTTCTAGGTATGCTAACCAACGGCATACTCCATGACAAGGGGGTTGTAGGGACAGATGTCCCTGCCACTAAAACGGACGAGTTCGTTTCAGTATGTAACATAAGTTAAAAAATAAATCCCATAGAGAGGCTGAAGGTGTCAGAATCAACTCCGCCTTGGCTCTGCATTGCATAGTCAGCTTTTAGAACAACCTGCTCATGCGGAAAATAGTTTATACCAAATGTCGTTGTGTCGATAGAATCAAGTGAGCTTCCATCTGTTAGCCTATGAGCAGGATTAACACTCTCATATTGAACGAACAGAGGCAACTTGTCGCTTGATGAACTCATAGTTAAAAGATCATAGCTAAGGTTTAAGTAGCCTCCTTTTGCTTTTACTTGAGAGAGTACGCCTGCTAACTCAAATGCGTCTGAGCGTTTTGCTTCTGCGTATGTGCCGTATGCTCTAAATCCTTTTATCTTGTAATCTGCATGAATATCGAACATATTTATATTTGAGTCCATATAAGCCGAAGCACCAGCCAAAAGACCGTTAATGTCTGTATAGTCCAGCCTTGCTACAAAACCTAGTTTTGGGTCATTGTTCGTAAACGAGCCGCCACGCGCACTTCTTAACCAGCTTTCATCGCTGTCTATTGTCGGATTTAGTGCGGTAACTCCCGCAACTTTATACTCCAGCCCTTCAAAAACATCTCCATAAACCATTACGCCGCTCTCATGCCAAGTAGTCGGAATTATCCGTTGTGCCGTGTTTGGTCTTTGAACAGTCGTAAAAAGCGTCGGCTCATGTCTTTCATTGATAAGTCCCATCGGCATTAACATGTTACCGACTCTTATATTTGCATTTTCGTTGATTAGAAAGTCAAGATAGATAAACTCAACTATAACCTCTCCGCCCTTTGCAGTGCCGCCGTCATTCGCTACTCCGCCGTGTTCAAATTCAAGTTCAACATTTAAAAGAATATTGTCACTGAATTTATAGCCGATGTATGGAACAAATCTGTATACGTCAACCTTAGAGCTGTTGGAGCCGCTCTCTTTGTTTGTGTGTGAGTAGTACATCTCGCCGTAACCGCCGATACTTAAAGGCGATTTTGAGTAGTAAACTTTTGATGCCGCTGCACCGAGTCCGCTATGAGAAGCTTCATTGTCAACCGTTGTGTAGCCAAAACCCATTTGAAGATTGCTTGTCTCATCCGTTAAGGTTTTGGTCTGCTCTTTAAGCTCTGCTATCTCTTTTTTAAGCTCCGCTATATCCGAAGCAGTATCTGCTTGTAAGCCTCCTGAGAGCATAATTGCCGTAACTACGCTTAACCCTAATTTGTTCTTTAAAACTTTCATCTTCTTTCCTCTTAGTTGAATTTGATAAGCATTATCGTTTATCAATATTTAGAATTGTAGTTTAATTTTTCTTAAATGAACATTAAAATGATAATCATTATTGATGAACTAAGTCAATTTTTTTCGGATATGTTTGTTATAATAAATAAAAATTTACTAGAAGATGGCAGATGAGAGAGATATTTAGCAGAGTGGAAGATTCTGTGTTGGTCAATATAGAAGTAGAAGTCGATATAGAGGATTATAGAGATAATTATCCTTGGTTGTATAGTTTGTTTGTAAAACCAAACAATATTCAAGAAAATAGTTTGGGTTTTGAGCAGTTTTTGGAGCTCAAAGAGTCAATAATTATCTCTTTAGAGCATAAAAATATGGCAAAATATGTCGGGGCTAGGGTTTGTGATGGTTGGCATGAGTTCTACTTTTATGCAAAAGATTCAAAAAATCTTGAAGCGGTTTCTGCTGCAATGCTAAAAGAGAGCGGATATAAATATGAGAGCAATGTAGTTAAAGATGCAAAATGGGATTTTTACGATAAAAATCTTTTTCCTAGTGAACTTGAATTTCATGATATACAGAGCCACAAGATTATATTTTTGCTCCAAGAAGAGGGCGATGAACTCTCAATATCAAGGGATGTAGAGCACTATGTGTCGTTTGATACGGCTACTCAAAAAGAGAGATTCATCAACAATGCTTTGGCATACGGATTTGAGTTTAAAGATGACGTAAGCAGCGAAGAGTTTGAGCACGGAGTGGCGCTGGTAAAACAACATGCAGTGAGTGAAGAAGAGGTTAAAAAAGTTGTAGAGGAACTCTACGGGCTTATTAAAACGGAGCATGGCTATTACGAGGGTTGGAGCACTGTTCTGGTGCAAAAGGACGATTAGTCACTCGTGAAAAAGGCACTTTTTAAAAACTACTTTATCATGGCTGCTTGGAAACTCTTTGAGATTTTTTTTAAAATCAGGTATAGATTTCACTATATCGGGCTGGAAAATATCCCAAAAGAGAGAGCCGTTATGCTTTTGGGCAACCATGTAAGCTGGATAGATTGGTTCATCCTTCAGTTGCCTGTAAAGAGAAGAATCAACTATGTCATAGATAAAGACATTTATAAATGGAGGCTCTTTAACTGGGCTTTTAGGATGGCTGAGCTTATTCCTGTTTCAAAAAAAGCGTCAAAAGATTCTTTTATTGAAACCTCAAAGAGATTAAAAAATGGTAGAATAATAGCAATATTTCCAGAGGGTGAAATATCTAAAAGTGCTAATATTGCAAAATTTTATAGAGGCTATCAATACATAGATAGAGGTGATGCGGTTATCGTGCCGTTTCATATAGATGGAGTTTTCGGAAGTCTTTTTGCAAGGCACAAAGGTGATGCAAAAAGGTGTTTTTTAAAAAAGCGGGAAATTACGGTTCGCTTCGGAGAGGCGATTGCAGAGGATATTAAAGCAGATCAGCTTAGAGAGAGGGTTATAAAATTGAAAAGGATGAGGATTTGAAAACAACATTAATAATTGGTGCAGGTGGAGTTAGCCGTGTAGTTGTATATAAATGTGTACAAAATGCGGATGTTTTTGGGAAAATCGTACTAGCTAGTAGAACATTAAAGAGATGTCAAGATATAAAAGATGAACTACCAAATGCAGATATTGAGGTTGCAACGGTTGATGCAGACTCTGCGGAAGAAGTTATAAAACTTATAAACTCATGCAAGCCGAGTATTGTGATAAACGTGGCTCTGCCATACCAAGATTTGGCTATTATGGATGCTTGTATTGCTACAAAAACACCATACCTTGATACTGCAAACTATGAACATCCAGATGAAGCGAAGTTTGAGTACAAGCTCCAGTGGGAAAGAGATGCAAAGTTTAAAGAAGCCGGCATAATGGGGCTTTTAGGAAGCGGTTTTGACCCAGGGGCAACGAACGTATTTTGTGCATACGCTCAAAAACACTATTTTGATGAGATTCACACTATAGATATACTTGATTGTAATGCAGGTAATCACGGTTACGCATTTGCAACAAATTTTAACCCTGAAATCAACCTAAGAGAAGTCAGTGCAAACGGGCGTTATTGGGAGAACGGAAAGTGGATTGAGACGAAGCCTTTAGAAATTATGCAGGTTTGGAATTATCCTGAAGTAGGACCAAAAGAGAGCTACCTGCTTTACCACGAAGAGATGGAGTCGCTTGTAAAGCATATTAAAGGCTTGAAGAGAATAAGATTTTTTATGACATTCGGACAGAGCTATATAAAACATATGGAAGTGCTTCAAAATGTAGGTATGCTGGGTATTGAGCCGGTTGAGCATAAAGGCATGATGATAACTCCGATTGAGTTCTTAAAAACTCTGCTTCCCGACCCTGCATCTTTGGGCTCTCGCACAAAAGGCAAAACGAACATTGGTATCGTTGCTGAGGGTATTAAAGACGGTAAAAAGAGAAAGATATATATCTATCAGGTAAAAGAGCATGAAGAGTGCTTTCGTGAGACAAACTCTCAAGGGGTATCCTACACAACCGGTGTTCCTGCCATGATAGGAGCAAAACTTATGCTTCAAGGTATCTGGAGCGGAGTCGGAGTATTTAACATGGAACAGATGGATCCAGATCCGTTTATGCAAGAGATGAACACGCAAGGTCTGCCTTGGCAGATAAAAGAGCTAGAAGCGTAAATAATGACCTTTAAGCATATAATATCAGATATAGAGTCGTTACCGCCGCTCTCAAACACGCCGTTTGTGATACAGCAGATATACAGCTGCGGCTCGCAAAATATCGATATTATAAGACTTGTTAGGGTTATAGAGGATGATGCTGCGCTTGCCGCAAACATTTTAAAGATGATAAATGCACCGATATACGGTTTTTCAAGAAAGATTGCTTCCATCTCTCAGGCTGTGACTCTTTTTGGAACAGATGAGATTTACGGTTTGGTTTTGAAATATGCACTCGACAAAGAGTTAAAAACTGATACTGATATTTATGGTGTTGACAATAAAAGATTTAATGATGTTTGCCAGCTTCAAAGCACTCTTATGATGCAGTGGTACTCCAGAGTTGATCTTAGACATGCTCAGTTTATGTCCCCTTTGGCTCTTATTATGGAGACGGGAAAACTGGTCTTGGCAAACGAGGTCTTAAAAAGCCACTATGCAAAGAAGTTTGAAATAGGCTACAAAAATGCAAAAAGTGTCATAGAGTATGAGTATAGTGTGCTTGGAACTACGACTTACTACCTTAGCGCACTTCTTTTTGAGCACTGGATGCTTGAGCCTCTCTATGTTGAGATACTAAAAGGGCTGGATTTTGAGACAGCCGCAAATCCTAAAGTAAAATCATATATAGATTCACTCGATGTTATCAGAACTGCCGTAAACCCAAGAAATATTTTGACAAAAGAGTCAATAAAAGAGGCTTGTGTGATAGTTGAAGAGATGGGGCTCGATGCAGATGATTTTGAGCATATAGCATCAAGAGTTAAAGAGAAATATAACCAAATTCTAATAAATAGAATGAGAAAAAAATAGTAAAAAGCGTGGAAAATATTATGCAAAATTCAGATGAGTTAAATACCCCTTATTACATGTGCGACGAGTCTTTGCTTCGCGCAAATCTTGAAGTTTTAAACCGTGTTCAAAGAGAGAGCGGAGCGAAGGTTATTTTAGCGCTTAAAGGCTTTGCTATGTGGAGCACATTTCCTCTGGTAAAACAGTATCTCAAAGGGTGCACTGCAAGCGGTCTACACGAAGCGCTTTTAGCCAGAGAAGAGTTTGCAAAGCATGATGAAACTCTTGAAGTCCATACATACTCGCCTGCATATAAAGATAAGGATATCGAAGATATTGCGCGTATATCCGACCACATTGTCTTTAACTCGCCAAATCAGCTCTTTAAATATTACGATAGAGTCAAAGAGATAGACTCAGAGATTAGCCTCTCTTTGCGAATAAATCCTGAGCACTCCTCCTCTCCAAAAGATATTTACAACCCATGTGGACTCTACAGCCGACTAGGTACGACGCTTGTAAATTTTGACGAGAGAGTTTTGGAATATATTGAGGGACTCAATTTTCATGCTCTGTGTGAGCAGGATGTTGATGCACTAGCGGATGTTTTAGAGGCTTTTGAAGCAAAATTTTCAAAGTACTTTAAAGGGCTGAAGTATATTAACTTCGGCGGCGGTCATCATATAACCAAAGAGGGATATGATGTAGATAAGCTGATTCGCATCATAAGAGAGTTTAGGGCGAAATACGGTGTCGACGTCTATCTGGAGCCGGGCGAAGCGGTCGGATGGCAAACAGGAGTGCTTGTTAGCACTGTTTTGGACATTGTTCATAACGGTATGGATATAGCTATTTTGGACACATCTGCAGAGGCTCATATGCCGGACACTCTTGCGATGCCGTATCGTGCAATGGTTCGCGGCAGCGGTGAAGCCGGAGAGAAGCCTTACACTTACCGTTTCGGAGGAAATACCTGTTTAGCAGGAGACATTATGGGGGATTACTCTTTTGATGAGCCGCTTCAAGTAGGCGACAGAGTGATATTTGAAGACCAGATTCACTACACATTTGTAAAAAACACTACTTTTAACGGCATTAAGTTACCTTCATTGGTTATACTAAGAGAAGATAAAACTCTAGAGTTAATTAAAGAGTTTGGATATCAAGACTATAAAAATAGATTATCTTAAGGGGAATTATATGCAAGAAGATAAACAGAGATGGAATGAGAGATATTTGGAAAATCCAATGCCGCAGAGTGTTTCTCCACTGCTAGAGAAATATATAGGACATGCAAAGGTCGGACAGGCTATAGATGTTGCATGCGGTACGGGTAGAAATACGCACTTTTTAGCCGATTTGGGCTTTTTGGTTGATGCGGTGGATATTTCGGATTATGCGCTTGAGAAAGTAAAAAAAAGTTCTACTATCAAAAAGATAGATACGGATTTGGATAAATACAATCTAACTCCAAATAGATATGATTTAATCGTTAATGTAAACTACTTAAACCGCCGCTTGGCTTCTCAGATGAAAGAGGCACTTAAGAGCGGTGGAGTTTTAGTTTTTGAGACCTTTATAGTTGCGCATGGAGATTTTAATCTTCCGACAACAAACCTAGACTATCTTCTGCGCAAAAATGAGCTTCTGCACTCTTTTATAGGGCTCGATGTTATCTATTATGAAGAGAGAGTAGATATAAATCTAAGAGGCGAGAAGATTAAAGTTGCATCTTTGGTGGCTAAAAAAGCTTAATAAAGTTCTTGCAGTTTTGCAAGAAGTCTATTGCCTTGCAAATTAGCTTTTAAATTCGTTAATACGAGAATCTAGTGAATGAGCCACTTCAAGCAGATTCTTGGAATCGTTTTCAATGCTTATGACCTTTTCTTTGTTTGAAGATGAGTGAGCGTTTATTTGGGCAATTTGACTTATTATCTCATCCGTATGTTTTACAATTGTTTGTGAATCCTCAACTGATTTAACGGCAACTTCTATGGAGTGTTGCATCTCCAATGATGTATCATTAACTTTTTGCTCAACATCTTTTGAAATGTTAGTAAGTCTCTGCATACCTTTTGCATTTTCGTTCATTTTGTCGCTTACGTCGTTTATAGATTGAACGATAGTGCTAACGCTTATCTCTATCTCCGTAAGTGATTTTTGGGTACGTTCTGCCAGTTTTCTCACTTCATCCGCTACTACGGCAAAGCCGCGTCCATGTTCGCCTGCACGCGCTGCTTCTATGGCAGCATTGAGAGCTAAAAGGTTAGTCTGTTCTGCTATATCTTTTATAACAGAGAGAACACTTTTTACTTGATCTGCATCTTGTTTTAGGTGCATTAATCGGTCTGATAAATCATGCTCTATCTCAATAAATGCCTCAACCTCGTTTACCAATTCATCCAATGCCTCTTTTGATGAGTCAAGATTTGCGTTTGCATGGGAAACTCTCTGCTGTGTCTCTTTTGCCATCTCAATAGACTGGTCAAGAATCTCTTTTATAGATTTGCTTTTATGCGTAGTCTCAGAGACGATTATGCTCTCCTCTTCAATACTTTTGTAGATGAAAGATGATGCTTTGGTAATTGTGTTTGCGATGGATACATTTTTGCTTCCAAGAGATTTTACATCATTGATTGTGTTTTGTATAGAGCTTACAAAATCATTTACCGCATATGCAGATTGTGCAAACTCATTTTCACGTACAACCTCAATTCGTTTTGTTAAATCTTTATCGCCATCTACGAGTGCTCTTATTCGTGAGCGAAGTTCATCCAAGGGAGCAATCACTTCTTTTGAGAAGAAAATGCTAATAATGACAACAAAAGCAGTGAAAGCAATAACAAGTGTAATGAGCAAGACCATTTTTGTATCACTGATTTCTTTATCATTTGCATTTAAAGAGACAACAAGATTCATGACACCAAGAATGTCTCCCTCTTTTGCATTGTAGTGACATGAGATACAGCTTTGATCGGCTATCATGGGGTTGAGAAGTTGTATTGTGTGGTTATTATTTTGGTTTTGTTCAATCGTTTTAGATTCTTTGCTTGCAAAAACATCTCTAATCATTGGGCTTGTCGTAAAGGCTTCGCCATCTTTTTTGTAGATTTCTAAAACTAGTTCTGATTTTGAAACATCCAGTGACTCAATGCCCTGAATTTTTCTTGCTTTATCTAGTGTATCTTGAACAACTTGGGCATCACCTGCCAACATACTTTGCGTAACTGTTTGAAAGATTGATTGACTTAGCATAGCTAGGGACTGTTTTGCTGTTTTATTGGAAAAATTATTAAAAGTGTAGGAGATATAAGCATACATAGAACCAATTGCAAGAGTAGCGAAAAATAAAATTGTGATAATAATTCGAGATTTAACTGATAGTAACATTTGCACATCCATTTATTATAAAATTGTCAAAATAGTAGCAAAAGAAACTTTTGATAAAGCTTTAAACTACTTCTTAGAGGATATGCTATGCCGATAGAGAATCTTTCATATTTTCTAATAACCGAGATGGCGGCTGTATATAAAATTTAAAAAATCATAATATTTTATTATAGTTTAATGGCCTAAGTGTTTAAAATTTGTTATAATCCGATACTTTTTTTATGCAAAGGGGCGTAGATATATGAAAAAAATAGTTGCAATATTTGCTTTTGTGGTGTTTTCAACACTCTCTATTATGGCTGCTGAAGCTACTATTAACTATAACGGTGAGGTAGTTAAGGTTAAAGGAAATTTTCCTATAGTAGGTGCTAAGGCACCCGTTGCTCGTGTTACTGAACCTAATTTTTCAATAAAAACAATTGGCGGGAAAAGCGATGCGGTTCAGGTTATTGCTACGGTGCCCTCAATTGACACTCCCATATGCTCTGCTCAGTCAAAAAGATTTGATGATGAGATAAAGCAATTTGATGGAGTTGATATGACAGTTGTTTCAATGGATCTTCCTTATGCGGATGACCGTTTTTGCAAAGGGCAGGGTATTAAAAACATCTCCATTGCTTCTGATTTTGCCTACAGAGAGGTTGGAGAGAATTACGGCGTAATAGTAACCGACGGTAAGCTCAAAGGTCTACTGGTTAGAGCAGTTTTTGTTATCGGAAAAAATGGAAGAGTTGTTTACCAAGAGATAGTTCCAAATGTCGGTGATGAACCGGACTATAAAAAAATCATGCAAGCTATCGAAACGGCAACCTCACATAAATAAGAACAAATAGAGAGTTTAACAAGGATAGTAAATTTTTAAGAAATACATTTTACACTTTGTTATAACTGCAATATTTTTACCTATTATTGCTTTTTGTAGCAGCAGTGACTCCGCATCAATAAATATTACTCAAAATAAAAATAGTTTCGATTTAACGATTTTGCTTGAAGATAAGAGCTATATACTCGAGGAGAGCCTTAATATTGCCGTTACAGGCGATGAAGTGGCAATAAGCAGCATATTTTATCCAGATTCTACAAGGTATAAAGAGCAGGATGTTTTTTTTGATGATGTAAACATTAGAGCAAATCTTGAGGGAAATAGCGATAAAGAGTTTAAGATTGTACTCAGCTATCAAATCTGCTCTGAAGAGTGTTCAGAACTAAAAACATTCCAAAAAGAGTATCGGCTTTTTAAAGAAGAGGCTCCTATGGATAAAAATTCTCTCTCATCTTTAGAGCAAAAAGATATTATAAGCGAGCAGGACGCTATTGCGAATATGCTGCAAAACAGCGGTGCTATCTTGACATTGGCGACATTCTTCGGCTTTGGACTGCTTCTTGCCTTTACTCCATGTATGCTTCCAGTAATACCGATACTCTCGGCAGTGATTATCTCAAAAAAAGAGAGCATAAGTATAAAGCAGGGCTTTCTTATCTCTCTTACTTACGTTGTTTCAATGTCTGTTGTCTATGCTCTTGCAGGTGTTTTGGCAGCATCGCTTGGAAGTAATATACAGGCATTTTTTCAGCAGACGTGGATTATAGTAACGGTTAGTTCTCTCTTTTTCTTGCTGAGTTTGGCGATGTTTGGTACATTTACAGTTCAAATGCCCAAAAAAATACAGTCATTTCTTAACAATAGAGCGCTTGTTGGCAGAGATAAGTCATACTACAGCATAGTTGTTTTAGGAGTGTTGTCTGCACTGATTGTAGGTCCATGTGTTGCACCGCCGCTTGCGGGCGCTCTTATATATATAGGACAGAGCGGAAATGAGCTCTTAGGCGGTCTGTCTCTCTTTTTTATGAGCTTTGGAATGGGAGTGCCGCTTCTTATGCTCGGTGCGGGTGCAGGTAAATTTTTGCCAAAACCGGGTGTTTGGATGGAGGAGGTAAAACTGTTTTTCGGTTTTACGATGATAGCGTTCTCAATCTGGCTCCTCTCTAGAATACTTGAGCCTCAAACCATACTTCTGCTATGGGGGGTGCAACTTGTTGCTGTGGCTATATTTATGAATCCGTTTGACAATATTAAGAGTGTAGATATAAGCAGAATGCAGCAGCTCAAAAAACTGCTCTCTATGCTAGCCCTCATTTACGGAGTGGTTCTTATTGTCGGAGCAATCGGCGGTGCTAAAAGCATTAAATCTCCGCTTGAACCTTTCGTATCATCAAAGAGGGTGCTCTCAACTGCCTCGGAGGTGACATTTAAAACAATAAACGCAAAAGAGTTAAGCAGTGTCCTGCAACAAGCATCCAAACCGATTATGGTCTACTTTAGCGCAAAATGGTGTGAAAACTGCGAAGAGCTTGATGCAGACGTCCTCAGCAGAGCAGATGTTGCGCTAGAAGTTGAAGAGTTTGAGAGGATAAAAGTAGACGTATCTGAAAATACGGATTTTGATATTGCGATGCTTAAAAAATACTCCCTCTTTGGACCTCCCGGTATTATCTTTTTTGACATGGATAAACAAGAGCTAAAAAATTATCGTCTATCAGGCTATAAAGAGAAGGATTTGTTTATTGAGCATATTCGTAAAGTTAAAAGAGTTTTATAACTAAACTGCAATCAAACAAGGTATATCAAATAATAAAAATATTAAAATAGTGTGTTTATATTTAAATTAGGATTTGAAAATTGAAGTACATAATTATTTTAATATTATTTTTCACTACTCTGCTATTGGCAGATCATAAAGTCCAGCATATCAATAAAGAGCTATCTCACCTTAACTTATCAAAAGAACAAAGTTTTGTAGTAAAAGAGATTCTATATGAGTTTAGAACTCAGCTAAAAGAGTTTAAAAAATTTAAAGATGAAACAGAGCTGAAGAAAAAAGATATATTTTTGAAAGAGCACCTTAATATCGATGACATAGAGAGTCTCGATAGCAAATTAGATGCTAAATCCAGAGAGATTGAAAAAAACTTTCTTATGAAAATACATGCTGTTTTGAGTAGAGAGCAGAAGATGGATTTTGTAAATTATTTTGATGATTGGGAAGTAAAGTAATGCACAATATCATGCTTATAGAAGATGATTTAGATATGCAAACGTTAATTTGTGACTATTTGGAGAATTATGATTTTCATGTAGAGGCTTTTACCCAGCCAAAAGAGGCGCTTGCTCATCTGGAAAAAAAGAGTGACAACTACTCTCTTGTTGTTCTTGACTTAATGCTGCCTCAAATGGATGGTTTTGACGTATGTAAAAAAATCAGACAAATATTGGCAATCCCTATTATTATCTCATCAGCAAGAGGCGAGATAGGCGACAAAATATTGGGATTTGACTTGGGTGCTGATGATTATTTGGCAAAACCTTATGAGCCTAGAGAACTTGTCCTTAGAATAAATGCAATTTTAAGAAGAGGAACAAGCAAGAACAAAACTATAGGCAATTTTGAGATAGATGAAGATAAACATGAGATAAAGATAGAGGGATTGACGCTGGATCTAACCAAGATTGAGTATGACATCTTGCATCTTTTTTTATTAAATATTACCAAGGTTTTATCTAGGGAGTCTATATCAAATGCGATAAGCGGAATTGAGTACAACTCTAAAGACAGAACAATAGATATGCATATAAGCAATATAAGACAGAAGCTTGGTGATGATTCAAAAGATCCTCAATACATAAAGTCTATATGGGGCATAGGCTATAAATTTATAGGATAATAGATGTCAATTTTTTATAAAGTTATTATATTTTTTCTAATCACCTTCTCTTTAATGTTTTTTGTCTCAATTGAGATAAATAAACTCACCAAAGACACAATTGAAACATTGCTAAGAGATAAGTACATACATGTCTCAGGAGAGCTTTTTAAATATCTCTCCAATAGTGACCAAAAAAGTTTAGATGAAAGATTAAAAGAGCTAAAATTTGAAATTATTGAAGATGAGAAGAGTTACATTGAGAAGTCACATATTTTACATGAGTATAATACGGAGTTCTCAAGCGTAAAAATATTAAAAGATAAAGAGAGCAGATATCTTCTTTATATGCAATATTTAGATGATGACATATTGGTCATTGATCTCTCCCAAGATAATAATTTTGAGAAAAAAGAGTTCTTAAACTATATGATTGTGGCAGATATTTTTATCTTGATACTGCTATGTCTAATAATTTTAAAAATGGTATATCCGCTAAAAGATATATCAAAGATTATTAGGAAGTTTGGAGAGGGAGAGTACTGTTTAAGGATTAAAACCGGATGTAAAGATGAGATAGGGGAGGTTGCCAAGACATTTAACTCTATGGCGTCAAATATTCAAGATCTTATAACATCTAGACAGAGACTGCTTCGCGATATAGGGCATGAGCTGAAAACTCCAATCTCTAAATCTAAGATAGCGCTAGACATGATAGAGGATAATAAATATAAAAGAATTTTAAATAAGGCACTTTTTCAAATTGATGAGATGATAAACGAGCTTTTATGTCTTGAAAAACTTAATGCAAATCAAAATAAATTAAAGATTGAAACATTTAGCTCAGACACTCTTGTGGGAGAAGCACTCTCTAAACTTTTTATAGAAGATGAAAATCTTGTGGATATTACAATAGAGTCAAGCTTTCAAATCAAAGGAGACCTGAATTACCTCTCAATCGCTCTGAAAAACTTAATAGATAATGCGCTCAAATACGGAACCCAAAAACCGGTATATGTGCTTGTCAAGGATACAAATATATCTGTAAAGAGCAGAGGTGAAGCTTTAGACAAGCCACTAGAATACTATTGTGAAGCCTTTACTCAGGGGGACAATTCAAGAAATCAGTCAGGATATGGATTGGGACTTAGCTTGGTTAGAAGAATCGTGGATAAGCATGGTTTCGAACTTCTGTATTATCATGATGGGAAGTTTAATGTTTTTGAACTGGTTGTTTAACTTACAATCCTTCAAGTAAAATATACCAGAGTCTCTCTATCTCTGCATCGTCTAAAAATAGCGTTGATTTGTTCTCGAACAATTCAATGAGTGCATCTTTTTTTATGCCAAAAGTATGCGTACAGCTTTTATGAGTAGGTAAAAATGCACGAATCAGAGAGATTTCATCTCCAACTATCGGCGCGGCACATATAAAACACTCCAGCTCTTTATGCAGCCTTCCTTCATGTTCGAGTAGTCTTATGTATGACTCTATAGCTACTCTTTTTGGATTTTGCCTGCTCCAGTTTATAGAAGCATTTTCTAGAAGTTCAAAATAGAACTCATCAAGCTCATCGGCATCTTTGAGATGTTTATAAAAGAGTGTGCAGAAATCTTGCCATACTCGTAAGAGTTTATAATCATTTATCCACTTAAATCCTATATGTATGACATCTTTAAGTCTATAGATTGTCGATTTGGAGGAGCTCTCTTTTTCATAGTCTATTTTGAAGCCAAGATTGATAACCCCATGCCTTGCTCCATAAAACCTATAAAGAGTATCTAAGCTCTCTGCTGATAAGATAGTGACTATTAAATCTTCATCTTTAACTCTGTTGAGATTTAGAATAAATCCTTGCATTATTTCGCTTCTTTTTTACACATATTTTATTTTCAGTAGAAAAATCATCTTGTTATTATATTTTTTTAAACCTTTAAAATGTATAATGCAACTCTTATCTCTAAATAGAGCAAGTTTGTTTAAAAAGAGATTAAATTTATAAAATTCGTTAAAGAATTACAGAATTTAGGAGTTAATATGGTTGAGCATCATGATTTATTGAGATCATTTAAAGATAATTGT
>NZ_JACUTS010000138.1 GCF_014859695.1 Sulfurimonas sp.
CAAATCACTTATTCAGAATTGCAGAAATTAAAAGGTGCGTAAGGTCAGTTATTAACTGATGTTACGCACTAAAACGAACGCGTCCGTTTTAGTGGCAGGGACAAATGTCCCTACAACCCCCTAAAGCTACGAAAAGGGTACTTTTCGAGAAAATTAGAGGTATTTACGAACTTTTTTACAAAAGTGCGTAAGGTCAGTTATGTAATTATTTTAACAATTAACAAACATTTTTATGTGTTATTGCTCTCTTTGACACTTAACGCACACTAAATATTTAAGAATAATATGTTTTTTTTCTTTTAAACTTAAAAAATGTTGCAATTTGTCATATTTTTTAACAATAAATACACATTTAAGATGTAAGTTATTTTTATTTTTTTAAGTTAATGTATATATAATGTGCTTGAATAAATAGTTATCATATGACACAAACTTAAATTAGGAGCTTTATTTGAATGATCTGATATTATATTTTGATGAATCTGGATTCACGGGTGAAAATCTATTAAGTAAAGATCAGAATACTTTTGCTTATGGATCTGTAAATATACAATCAGATAAAGCTCAAGAATTGGTATCAAGAATCATTGAAAAGTATCAAATTCAAAATGGTGAACTTAAAGCTGTAAAACTAATAAGAAGAGATAAAGGTAAACAAGCAATATTAGAAATTTTAAATGAAATTTCTAATAACATCAAGATTTCTGTTGATGATAAAAAGTTTGCATTATCTGGATACTTTTTTGAATATATTTTTGAACCAATTTTAGCAAGTAAAAGTACAATCTTTTATCAACTAAACTTTCATAAATATATTTCCAATGTAATATATATTTCTTTTGTGAGCAATGATAAAATAGCCAATAAAATATTGAATATTTTTGAAACATTAATGAGAAAAAAAGAACTAAATTATCTTACTGAAATAATAGCCATCTTGCATGATGAGCAAGATAAATCTGAAACTTTAGAATTCTTTGAAAAAATTCTTCTATTTATAAATGCCCACAAGGATACTATATATCAAGAAATTCAAAGCCTACCTTCTTGGACTATAGATTTATCTATGACATCTTTACATTCTTTATTTTGTGAGTGGGGAGTTACGAGACAAGAGATAAAAGCTTTTTGTGATAGTTCAAAACCTATAGATGCTCAAAAAAGTTTTTTTGACAACTTTATTGGAAGAAAAGATGTCGTATATAGTCCATTTATAGCAAATGAAGGAAAGCCTATCCCTTTAACTTATAATTTAAAAGAAATAACTATGGTTGATTCTAAAGAGCATCCAGGTATTCAGCTTGCAGATATTGTTGCAACTGCAACAGCGTATAGTTTTCAGATGTATCAAGAATCTAACGAATTTACAGAAAAGGTAAAAGAAATCTTACAAGATAAAATTGTGTATGCTAGTGTATTTCCTGACTTTAGTTATATTGACCTTAAAAAGAAAGAAGTACAATTAAATGCACTTATTTTTGAAGAATTAGTAAGTAGAAGTATAGAAGGGATACCTATTTTAGATAATATTGAAGGTTATATATACAGTACACAACAACTTTTAGAAGAAACACCTATGAGTTTTGAAGACTAATAAATGATAAGCCAATAAATTACCTAGCGGCAATTTATTGGCTATATTTAAACGTTATGCTAAAGGAACCAAAAATATGGAATTTCAATATACAGATAATTTTACAAGTAAATATCGTTATGGAAAATTGTATCCTAAAGGTATACCACATGGCACGAATATTCATAATAAGTTAAAAAGTGATGATTGGGAATTAGAAAATAGAGAAAATCATATTAAAGAGATGAATGATAATAGAATGGATAGGAATTATGGATTTACTGATAAGTATATACATAAAGCAACTAATAAAATTATTTCTGTTCACTGTGATAGGTCTGCAACAGGTAAAACACTTAATTGGACATTTAGTTCAAATGATATAGACAATTTAGAAGAATTTAAAGAATTGTTAAATATAAAAACATAACAACACATTGGAGAGAAATATTTGACCCTACGGCTCAAATATTTCTCAACTCAAACGTTAGTGTAAAAAGGGTAAAGAGTATGGAAGCTATCTTGAAATATGTTTCATTAATTACAATGAGCGGAGCCGCGATATCATTCATAATTGGTTTTTACAAATGGATTGATCAGAGGAATCGAGAGGAAGAGCAAAGACAATCTGAAGCATTTCATAAAATGGTATGCCTTGCAACTGGCAATGATGAAATAGGAAAAAAGATAACTCTTACACAACAGTTGGCGGCTATATATCAGCTTCAACGATATCAAAAATATTCATTTGCATCTATCCCAGTATTAGAGCATATGATTTCGGAATATAAAGCAATGAACGACAAACGATCAGAACCATTAGTAAAAGCTTTAGAAAATACTATCAATGCTTTGTCCGAACACTAACAAATCAGTGGAGCCAATAAATTACCCTGCGGGCAATTTATTGGCTCATTTTAAACGTTATGTCTCAAAAATTTCAGTATCGAGGTAAGAGTATGAGTATTACACTTTATGATTATACCCCTGTGAATGAATCTCCACTTTTTATCAAAAAATTATATGCCTTAAGTTTTAACAAAATATTTCAATTTGCAATATATTTGATTGTAGCGAATATAAATAGTTAAGATACATGATTAAAATATAGGATTGACAAATGCCGACAAGACTAAGAGTAGATTTAGCTGGGTATCATCATATTATAAATCGTGGAGTAAATCGTTGTGATGTCTTTAATTGTCAAGACGACAAAGAGATGTTTTTACAAATCATCAATAAAAGTGCTATTCTTCATAAGACAACACTGCACGATTACTGCTTGATGGACAATCATTATCATTTACTTATAGACTCAACTTTCGCACCTAAATCCAAGCAATTCTTGAGTTGTGCTTCGTAGTGTAG
>NZ_JACUTS010000039.1 GCF_014859695.1 Sulfurimonas sp.
AAGAGACGTAGAGTATAACGATTCTGTTTATTTTGGTCTGAAATTTCTGTTTTAGTTTGTTTTAGCGCCATAGGAAGTGACTCCTTTGGCTAAATTTAACTTTTTTATATAAAGTTATACGCTGTCTTTTACATATATATAGAGCGGCGATGAGCCTATGTTTAGCGTTTGGCTCTCTATCCTCTCTCCTTCATGAGAAAAAACCGTGAAAAAATCTTCATTTTTTAGTGTTGTCGGCTTGAGCGACCAGTGGATTTGAAGAAGCACATTGTCCACTAAAAACTGAAGAATATGATACCCACGTTTTATATCAAGCCGTAAAAATTGAGAGTTTTTTAGATTTTGCACCATAAATTTGTATGTTGTATAAGCAGAGCGTTTTTTGATGCCCTCTCTATTGTCAACAAGCCCATAACCTGGAGCTATTAGCTGATGCCACGAAACAGAGTCGACCTGCTGTGAGGCAAGAGCAAGCAGATAGTATCGTAACATGTAGTCGCTATAAAGTTCTTCGCTAACACACTCGTACTCGCTGGTAGGAGCGTACGGTGCAGTGCCGCTAATGGGCCAGTTTGTCTCTGTAATGTGTAGCTTATGATTGCTTTTTGGACTTAGCCAGACCATTGTGCTAAGAAGCGAGATTTTGTCCTGCAAGTTAAAACCCATCTGCATATTTTCAGGCGCGCCACGTCTATCTACATATAAAAGGGATGAGATGCCGTCATACTTGTAGTTGTAAAGATTAAAAAGCGAATGAGCGCTAAAGTGGTACTCAAAGTCTATAACGCCACTTCCTATAAGCTTTACATGAGGAAATTTTGATATTTTTAAATCGTAGGCGACTTTATAAAAACGGCTGTACTCATCAACGCTGAAGAATCCCCATTTTGCTCTGTTGATTGTCGAGCCGATTTCAAAAATATCTACATGTTGATTTAACGAGGCAAAAATTGTCTCCAAATCTTTTTGTAAAAGTGACAAATCTTCTACATGTTCCCTGTCTTGAAGAATTTTGAGCGTTACTTTTTTATCTCTACATGAGAGTATAAACTCTTTTAAAAGCGGGAGTTTTTGTATCTCCCAAAGTTTTATGCGAAGCAAAATCCTTGTCGCGCCGAGTTCTTCTATCATCTCCAAACTCTCTTTTGGATTGCGTTCAAAATCAACACCTATGCAGAAAAACTCATTTGAATCTATCTTTTTTCTTTTGACAAAAGGTGTCATAACAATGGAGAGCGGCAATACAAAAAGCGAAACAAGAAAAGTTTTCAGCAGCGAACCAATCTGCCTTTTTCTCATCTCTCTTTTGTAGTTTTTATCTTGTAATGGATATGGCTGATCGGAGTAGTTATCCCACTTATATGGCTGTTTCATAAGGCGAATTATAGCCTTTTTAAGATAAAATGCACTGAAATAATGATTAATAAGTGATTTGGAGCAGTGTGAAACTAAAATCAATAAGCAAAGATTATATAAAGCTACTTCAAGAGATTAGAATTTACTTTAAAAATTCCAAAAACTCAATTCATAAAGCAAGAAATGAAATCAAAATAATCGATTTTAAAGATAAAAATCTTGTCGTTAAAGCGTTTAAAATACCAAATTTATTTAACAAAATAGTTTATACATTTTTTAGAGATACCAAAGCAAGAAAGTCATATTACAATAGTCTTAAAATTTCAGATTTTGTTCCAAGAGCTATCGGCTATATAGAGTTTAAAAAATTTGGACTTCTGTATGATAGTTATTTTGTCAGTGAAAAATTTGACTATGATTTTTCAATTAGGGAAGTTTTGCTTGATGAAAAATTTGACAATAGAGAAGCTATATTTGCTGAGTTTTCAAAGTTTACATTTGGCTTGCATGAAAAAAGTATTTTACATAAAGACTACTCACCCGGAAATATATTAATTAAGAGAGAAGATAATAGGTATATATTTAAGATTGTTGATATAAACAGAATGGAGTTTAAAGAGCTGGGTATTGATGATAGATTAAAGAATTTTTCACAACTCTGGGCTAATGATAGCGATTTGAAAATCATCATAGATGCCTACTTAGAATTTATGACAGAAGATAGAAGATTTTGCTTGCAAAAAGCTATACACTTTTCCAAAAAGCATAAAAATATAAAAAATTTTAAAAAGCGTTTAAAAGGTAGAAAAGTTGTTGATTGATACTATCTCTGTTGTAATAATGGCAAAAAATGCCCAGGAGACGATTACCGAATGTTTGGATAGTTTGGTTCGTTTTAAAGAGGTGGTTTTATATCTCAATGATTCTAGTGATAACACTGAGAATATTGCCAAAAACTATGAAAATGTTAAAATTATTTATGGGGAATTTATTGGTTTTGGTCCGACAAAAAATAGGGCGGCAACATACTCTTCAAATGATTGGATACTCTCTTTGGATAGTGATGAGATACTAAACGATAAGCTTGTGGATGAAATCTTGCAGCAAGATTTAAACAATAAAAACAACCTCTTTGTTCTCATTAGAGATAACTACTTTTTAGGGCATAAAACTGTAAGTAGGGACCATATTGTCAGATTGTACAACAGAGAAAAAAATTTATTCGACGATAGTCTTGTGCACGAGAAGGTACAAGTGCATGAGTATAATAAAAAAATAGTTTTAAAAAACAGCTTTAAGCACTTAAATATAACAGATATAAATCAGACGCTTTATAAGACAATAAAATATACGGATTTGGCTGCCAAAGATAAGAAAATGTGCTACTTTTCGCTAGTTATAGCAAAGGCATTTTTTGCGTTTTTTCAGACATATATATTGAGATTCTATTTTTTAAACGGTTGGGTTGGGTTTACAGTGGCTGTCTCAAACGCCAACAGAAGGTTCTATAAGTATTTGAAACAGTTTCTAAATTGTCAAAAAAAATAATTTTCAACTCTCTATCAGTGACTCAAAATATTTAATATATTTTTCAACCGTAGTTTTGTGGGACATCTCATTTTCTATCTTCTTTATGCAGTTGTTGGATAACATTTTAAGTTTTTCCGGAGAGTTGTAAAGCTCTCTTACTCTATCCGCTATCGCTTTTGAATCTTTAATGGGAACAATGTATCCGTTATATCCATCATCAATAATCTCCATACTTCCTTCGTTCGCAGATGCGATAACAGGAGTTCCTGAAGCTATTGACTCAAGAACTACGCGAGGCAAGCCTTCCTTGCGTATAGATGGATGAATCAACAAATCGCATGCCGCCAATATTTCCGGTACATCGTGTCTGTATCCTGTGACATGTATCCGTTCCTTCATCCCGCTGTTTTGAATCAAGGACAGGTAAGGTTCCTCAGAAATCTTGCTGCCAATCAGTAAAATATGCAAATCTTTAATATCAGCCAAATCATGAGCTGCTTTTATAGCGTAAATCAGTCCTTTATGCGCTCTGACATTTGCTACAAAAGCGATGTTAAAATTTTTTGTATTTGTGCCAAACTCTTCTAGATTTAAAGGGTGTTGGTTGTACCAGTTTACATCATGACCTTTATGTATTGTTATAATTTTTTTTGATGAGGTTGAGAAAACTTGTTTGGACACATGCCTGTTTATAGCCTCTGAAACACATATGACGCCATTCACTCTAGGATGCAAAATATTTAGATATGAGGTAGGGTCGTGACGGTATAGTCCGCCGGTTGTGCCTCGATATGCAACCAGCTTTGCTTTTGTACCTATACAGGAAAAAGCAGCATTTGGGATAGTTCTTGAGCTAGTTGCATAAACTATATCTATATTCTTATTTTTAATTATTTCTCTAACTTTTTTGATTGTTTTTAAACTTAGTTTTTCTTTATGGGAAGCGTCAACGATCTCTATATTATTCTCAAGATATTTAGAGGTGTATTTGCCGTCTTTACTTGTCATTACAGTTATATTGTGACCTGCTTTTGACAAAGAGATATAGATTTCTGCTTCGGGCCTTAAGCTGTTGAACGAGTTTCCGGTCGGCGTTAATACTAGTATGTTCATAAAGGTTCCTTTGTTTTGCATTTAAAAAAATTAAGCTTCATTTTCTATCCTGTTTTGGGCTATAAAAATTCCGGTAAATAGAGCAAGAAGAGCAGCTGAAAACTGCTCATGGAACATGGTTTCTACTAAGCTTGAAACAGAGTACACACTCACGAAAATAATCATTAAATTAAAATAGTATCTATCCTCAATTTTTAATTTTAAGATGCTATAAAAAATCATTAGATATAAAAATAGTCCTATTACTCCCAAATGCACAGCACTTTGTACATAAATATTGTGGTAGCTTGGCAGATGAGAAATACAATTCTTATCTGGATGAGACTCTTTAACACGATTTCTCATCTCATCCATACTTTTAATAACTCCAGAGCCAATTATTGGGTTGTCCAAAAATATTTCACTACCAACAATCCACAATCCAAGTCTTGAGCCAAATGAACCGCAGAATGTTCCTTCGTTAGTAATTTTTTCTGCTTCAGTAACAGAGGCATCAAATCTTGTTTTAAAAACAGGACTGACATGATAAGCAGTATAAAATATTGATACAACCAAAGCCAACATACTAAAAAATGCTAAAAGTTTATTTTTTATATTTAAAAATCCAACAACAAATATAGATACGGCAAATGCAAGATGTCCTGTTCTGCCACCATTTAAAAATAGATTTGATGTAACAAGCAAAAAGTACAGAAAATAAAGAATTTTCCATTTTAACTGCTCTTCATAAAAAAATCTGTTGAGAAGTAGGAGAGATGTAAATGTTAAAAACATAGAGTACTGAAGATGATTCATAAACGGAGTCGGATCGATGGGGCTTCCATGCTTCCACTGAATAAGTTCGAAAAATATGCTGTACGAGAGACCTTCACTTATAAGCATACCGGCTAAAAAAGCAGAGATTGCGTATTCAATAAACTTTTTTTGGACTGTTGTGGCAATGACTAAAATAACTAAAAAATACCAATACTTTCTAATGTATGCTAAGCCGTTGGCAGCATCGTCAGACCAAAAAAGAGATAGTAAACTAAAACCTACAAAAGCAAAGAAATACAAGATGACATTATTTGATTTGATAAACTCTATTTTTTTGTTAAAGTTACCAGAAAATAGCCATAAAACAAATAGCAAAGCTGAGAGTATCGATATGGCACCTCTTGAAATCGGGAGTAAAAAAGCGTATAGAACAAAGCTATAGTTTATGTAGTTACTTATGGTTATGTTTTTAAACTCGATTATTTTATGCAAGTATGTGTTCACGGCAAAAGTTTCTTTGCAATTTTTACAATTTCGTCTGCTTCTATCTCGCAAATAGAAAAGTCGTTTTTGTTCAGTTTGTAGTGGTTTACTTCACTTTTTGATTTAATGACTCTGTTTATAGGTGTTACATAGACTCGGTTTGTCGGAGTCGGACCGAAAATGGTGATGGACGGTATGTTTAGTCC
Source organism: Sulfurimonas sp. (assembly GCF_014859695.1). GTDB lineage: Bacteria > Campylobacterota > Campylobacteria > Campylobacterales > Sulfurimonadaceae > Sulfurimonas. The sequence continues at coordinate 5,445 of NZ_JACUTS010000039.1, forward strand.
CCATGCCATGTGAGTAGGTCCCGTATCGTTTCCTATAAGCAGAGAACATTTTGATATAACATACTTTAACTCATCCAAAGAGCCGCGAGAAAGTATATGTAAAAACTCAGACTGCTCCTGCATCCAGAGTGCTTTTTGATGCTCATCTTCGCTTCCCCAAACTATGTAAGTTTCTGTTTTTAAAGCTTCGGCAATCTCTACAAACTTCTCTTTTGGGTAGTTTCTGCTCTCCCATGTAGAGCCAATGACAAAGAGGTTGAAAACATCAAGAAGATTTTTTACATGTGAAGCTGAAAATAAAAACTTCTCTTTATTTGTGATTTTTTTGTTTGTAACTTCTACTCCGAGCGGCTCACAGATGACGGTCGCATTTCTGTCAATCGTGTTTGCGTCATACGCAATATGGACTTTTTTGTTGTAAAAAAGAGATGCAATACCCTCTCGAATTGACTCTTTATCAAATCCTGCAATAGTTTTTGCCCCTATGATTCTAGAGACAATAGCCGACTTTAAAAGTCCTTGAGCATCGATGACAATATCGTAGTTGTTTTTTGAGTAGCTTTTTAAAATTTTGTATTGATTGAAAATCTCACTTTTTTTCTTTTTTATGGACTTCAGATTTATGGGCAGGATATTATCTATATGCGGATTGTTCTCTAACACACCCTTAAATCCACTCTCAACCACCCAGTCTATTTGAGCATCGGGGATCTCTTTTTTTATAAATTGCAAGGCTACCATCGCGTGAATGATGTCCCCCATGGCTGATAGTTTTACGATACATATTTTCATAAACGAATTCTACATAACTATTGATGAAAACAAGATAATATTCAAGATGTTTTTCTTTTTTGGATAAAATACGCCAGAAAATAAAGACTGGAAATAATTATTGAGAAAAATTTTTAAACGCTATCTGCCATATCTAAAAGATTATAAACTGCAATATTTTTTAGTTTTTATCGGGATACTCCTGACGGTCAGTGCCACTGCTGCAACGGCGCATATTATGAAGCCTTTGATGGATGAGATGTTTATTGCCAAAAAAGAGGAGATGCTTTATCTAATCCCTTTTGGCTTGATTGGAATATATCTATTTAAGGCAATAGGCAGATATGTCCAGACTGTTTACATGAACTATATCGGTCAACATGTAATCACAAGATTTCGTGAGATGTTGCTTGATAAAATGATAAATCTAGACATGAGTTTTTTATATTTAAATCGCAGCGGCGAACTTATATCTAGGGTCACAAGCGATATAGACCGTATTCGATATTTTGTGTCAAAAATGCTTCCAGATCTTTTGAGTGAAAGTCTGACTGTCATCGCCCTTGTAGGGTACACTATTTACTTAAATCCGCTTTTGGCTTTTTACTCCCTGGTTGTTCTCCCGGTTATTGTCTATCCAATTATTTTAATAGCTAAAAAACTTAAAAAGTACTCTCGCCGTTCACAAGAGAAAAATGCCGACGTTGTCACAAGGCTCACAGAAGTCTTTAACAATAGTGAAATCATAAAAGCAAATGCAACTGGGAAGTTTGAAATGGAGCGCTTTGGCGTTCAAAATTGGCAGTTTTTTAAGATAAATATGAAGTCGGTTTATGTCGGAACAATAGTTTCACCTATGATGGAGATTGTTGGAGCCATAGGACTTGCAGCTGTTATTTTTGTCGGCGGAAAAGAAGTTTACAATAACAACATGACAGTCGGCGAATTTACTGCTTTTTTAACTGCAGTAGGACTGGTCTTTCAGCCTATACGCCGTATAGGGTCAATTTACTCAAATATACAAGATGCACTAGCCGCAAGTGAGAGAGTTTTTGAGCTGCTTGATAGAGAAAATAAAATAGTAGACGGACCAAAAGTTTTAGAAGATGATATCACGCATGTAGAGTTCAGGCATGTAAAACTAAAGTATGATGACTTTTACGCTTTGGATGATGTAAGTGTCGAGATAAAACAGGGCGAAAATATAGCGCTCGTCGGAGACAGCGGAGGCGGGAAAAGTACATTCATAAACATGCTTTTGCGTTTTTATGACCCCGATAGCGGCGAAGTTTTAGTAAACGGTACAAACATAAGAGAGTTTACGCAAGATTCACTCAAACACCACATCTCGCTTGTAACGCAGAGAATCTATATCTTCCAAGATACCCTTGCAGCTAACGTTGCTTATGGGCAAGAGGTTGACGAAACAAGAGTCATAGAAGCTCTGAAACTTGCGGATGCTTATGATTTTGTAACTTCTTTGGAGAACGGGATACACACAAAAATGGAGGAGTACGGCTCAAATCTCTCGGGCGGACAGAGACAAAGAGTGGCAATTGCAAGAGCCATCTACAAACACTCCTCGGTTATTATTTTCGATGAAGCAACATCGGCTTTGGATAACGAGAGTGAAAAAAGAATCCAGATCGCTCTTGATGAGTACACAAAAGATAAAATCACGATAACAATCGCACATAGATTGGGCACGATTAAAAATGCAGATAAGATTTTAGTTATGCAAAAAGGCAAAATTATAGCAAGCGGAAAACATAGTGAACTCTTAGAGAGTTGTGAAGTTTATCAGAGATTGGCAGGACAGTTTGAAGAGTAGAGAGGAATTTGGGCAGATGAATAAAACATTAAAACTAATAGGCAGAGAAAAAGAGCTTTTTTTAGATGATATACAAAAGCACGAAAACAAGCTTTCCGACATTGTGTCAAACTCTTCATTTTTAGTTATCGGAGGAGCCGGTTCTATCGGTCAAGCTGTTACAAAAGAGATATTTAAACGCCATCCTAAAAAACTGCATGTGGTTGATATTTCCGAAAACAACATGGTTGAACTTGTCCGTGACATAAGAAGCAGTTTTGGTTATATAAACGGTGATTTTCAAACGTTTGCACTTGATGTCGGTTCAGTTGAGTACGATGCCTTTATAAAAGCTGACGGCAAGTATGACTATGTTTTGAACCTATCTGCTCTTAAACATGTAAGAAGTGAAAAAGACCCTTTTACTCTTATGCGCATGTGTGATGTAAATATTTTCAACACCGATAAAACACTTGCACAATCAATTGAAAACGGAGTTAAAAAATACTTCTGCGTAAGCACGGACAAAGCGGCAAACCCTGTAAATATGATGGGAGCGAGCAAACGTATTATGGAGATGTTTGTTATGCGTAAGTCAAAACAAATCAATGTCTCAATGGCTAGATTTGCGAATGTTGCTTTTAGCGACGGGAGTCTTCTTCATGGATTTAACCAACGCCTAGAAAAAAATCAGCCCATCGTAGCACCAAACGATATAAAAAGATACTTTGTAACTCCGCAAGAGAGTGGTGAACTTTGTTTGATGAGTTGTATATTTGGAGAGAATCGTGATATATTTTTTCCAAAACTAAGTGAAGATTTGCATCTGATAACTTTTGCGGATATTGCAGTCAAGTATCTCAAAGAAAAAGGGTATGAGCCATATCTTTGCAGAGATGAAGATGAAGCAAGAGAGCTCTCAAAAACTTTGCCTGCAGAAGGAAAATGGCCTTGCCTTTTCACTGCAAGCGACACAACCGGAGAGAAAGATTTTGAGGAGTTTTTTACCGATAAAGAGACGCTTGATATGAATAGATTTGAGAACTTGGGCATTATAAAAAATGAAGCAATCTTTGATGAAGAACTTTTAAATGAGTTTAGAGATAAAATAAGCAGCATGAAAACAAACAGAGAGTGGACCAAAGAGCAGATAGTTGAGCTGTTTTTTAAAATGATTCCTGATTTTGGGCATAAAGAGACGGGTAAATATCTTGATGGGAAGATGTAATGAAAAATAAACTTATGGTTCAAGAAGCTTTAATCTCTATTCGCCAACATGAAAAAGAGGACTTCATTTCTCTTACCGATATAGCAAGATATAAAGATAGTGATAGAAGTGATTATATTCTTCAAAATTGGATGAGAAACAGAGAAACCATTGAATTTTTAGGATTATGGGAGAAGATTAATAATGACAATTTTAATTCCATCGAATTCGATGGAATTAAAAATAAATCAGGGATAAATAGTTTTATTCTTACTCCAAAACAATGGATAAACAGTACAAATGCTATTGGTATCATAAGTAAAACTGGCAGATATGGCGGTACATTTGCACATAAAGATGTAGCTTTTGAGTTTGCTAGTTGGATAAGTGCAGAGTTCAAACTATTTCTTATAAAAGAGTTTCAAAGACTTAAAAATGAAGAGATAGAAAACAAATCATTAGAGTGGGATTTGAGCAGAAGCCTTTCTAGAATAAATTATAAAATCCATACTGATGCCATAAAAGAACATCTCATGCCAACTATACTATCAAAACCAAAGAATAGTTTTGTGTATGCAAATGAAGCCGATGTTTTAAATATGGCATTATTTAGTATGACAGCCAAAGAGTGGCGAGAAGAGAATAGTGATAAAGAAGGAAATATAAGGGATTATGCAAGCGTAGAACAATTAATAATTTTGTCAAATATGGAAAGTGTAAATGCTGAATTAATCAAACAAGGCATGTCACAATCCGATAGACTAATTGTATTAAATAGCATGGCAATATCTCAGATGAAATCATTATTAAATAATCCATCAGTAAAAAAGATAGGAAAATAAAAAGATGCAAAAAATTGTAGATTTTATTCAAAATACCTTTAAAACTAAAGAGTTTATTCCACTGCATGAACCCAGATTTGTCGGAAATGAAAAACTATATCTAAATGAGTGCATTGACAGCACTTTCGTCTCTTCCGTCGGCAAGTTTGTAGATGAATTTGAGAAGAAAATTGCAGAATTCACAGGAGCGAAGTATGCAGTTGCGACCACAAACGGAACTTCTGCACTTCACATATCGCTTCTTTTGGCGGGAGTTGAGAGAGATGATGAAGTTATAACCCAGCCGCTGACATTTATAGCTACTTGCAATGCCATAGACTATACGGGAGCAACTTCGGTTTTTGTGGATGTCGATTTAGACACTATGGGTTTGAGCCCAAAATCGCTCAAAGAGTTTTTAAGTGCAAATTGTGAAATAGTAAATAGCAGATGTAGAAATAAAACCAGCGGTAAAACCATAAAAGCTTGTGTCCCGATGCACACTTTTGGTCATCCATGCAGAATCGATGAGATAAAAGAGATTTGTGACGCTTGGCATATAGCACTGGTTGAAGATGCAGCCGAGAGTTTGGGAAGCTACTATAAAGAGAGACATACCGGAACTTTTGGACTCTTGGGAGCAATCAGCTTTAACGGAAATAAAATCATCACTTCTGGTGGCGGCGGATGCATAATCACAAATGATGAAACTTTGGCAAAAAAAGCAAAACACATCACGACAACCGCCAAAATTCCTCACAGATGGGAATACTCTCACGATATGGTAGGCTACAACTACAGACTTCCAAATATAAATGCAGCGCTCTTGGTAGCACAACTCGAACAGCTTGAGAATTTTTTGCAAAACAAAAGAGTTTTAGCAGATGAGTATAAAGAATTTTTCAAAAATCAAAATGTAGAGTTTGTAACGGAACCAAATGGTAGCAGATCAAACTATTGGCTCAATGCAATTATTTTAAAAGACAAACAAGAAAGAGACCAATTTTTGGAGTTTTCAAACAACAACGGCGTTATGACAAGACCTATCTGGACGCTTATGAACAGACTTGAGATGTTCAAAGAGTGCCAATGCGGTGATTTGACAAATGCAACTTATCTTGAAGAGAGAGTTGTAAATATTCCTAGCAGCGTGAGAATATAATGGAGAGGATTATTCTAATCGGCGGCGGCGGGCATTGCAGAGCTGTTATAGATGTAATCGAGATGCAAAACAGATACGAGATAGTAGGTATTGTAGATAAAAAAGAGCTGCTCGGGCAGGATGTTTTAGGATATAAAATCATCGGCAGTGATGATGATCTAGAAGCTCTATTTACTACATGTAAAAATGCGGCGATAACAGTTGGACAAATCAAATCAAATGAGGCTAGAGTTAGAGTGTTTGATAAATTAAAAAAAATAGGCTTCAATCTGCCCACTATCATCTCTCCTCTTGCCTATGTCTCAAAACATGCACATGTTGATGAAGGTACAATTGTTATGCATCATGCCCTAGTAAATTCAAATGCAAAAGTGGGTAAAAATTGTATCATTAACACAAAAGCCCTGATTGAACATGATGTTGTTGTAGAGGATAACTGTCATATCTCAACCGGTGCTGTTGTAAACGGCGGTGTTGTTGTCAAAAAAGATACCTTCTACGGAAGCAACGCGACTTCAAAAGAGTATGTTGAAGTAAGCGGATTTATAAAAGCCGGGAGTGTTGTAAAATGAACACAGCCTTTTTAACAACAATATTCCCAATGAATGAGCAGTATTTATATGATTTTTTTAATTCTTTAGAGAATCAAACATATAAATACTTTGATGTAATTGTTGTCAACGATGGATATAAAGATTTTGAGAAAATCAAAACAGCTTATAATCAAACATTGAATATAATCGAACTCCACTATTCTAATACTCCTGCTAAAAATAGAGAGTATGGAATAAACTACTGCATAGATAATGGGTATGATATTTTGATTTTTGGTGATAGTGATGATTATTTTGAAAAAAATCGCGTCGAAAAATCACTTGAGTTTTTGAAAGAGTGTGATATTGTGGTTAATGATTTAACTCTTTTTGATGAAAGTGGTGTTTATGAAGAGAAATATTTATCACATAGACTTGAAAATTTAGAAGTAGTTGATTTTGAATTTATAAAAGATAAAAATATTTTTGGTCTTTCAAATACAGCTATAAAGCTTAAGGGTATGCGAAAAATAGCAATCCCAGATGATTTGATAGCGGTTGATTGGTATCTTTTTTCAATGCTCTTAATCGAAGGCAAAAAAGCAGTTTTTACAAATGAGACGATAAGTTATTATAGACAACATCAACAAAACACTGTTGGACTTAAAAAGCTTGATAAAGCATCTTTTGAAAAAGGTGTAGAAGTCAAACAAAAACACTATAAAGATTTGAATGATAAAAGTAATCAATTTTCACTAGAGCTAAAAAGATTATCTAACATTAAATTTGATGATATGAAAAGTATAAACAATCCTCTTTGGTGGGAGTTAATATAAGGATGGAAAATATGAAAATACAATTAACAAGTAAAAAAGAGGTTTTTAACTACTGTAAACCGTATGTGATAGCTGAGTTAGGCGCAAATCATAATGGTGACATGGAACTAGCCAAAAAACTTATAGTGCAAGCTAAAGAAGCCGGTGCGGACTGTGTAAAATTTCAAAGCTGGAGTAAAAACACGATATTTGCAAGAAAAAAGTACGAAGATAATTACTTTATAGCCGATGACTATAGAGATAGAACGGATTATACTCTTGAAGAGATAGTTGATGATTATTCTATTTCAGAAGATGAACTGCTTGAGATGAAGAAATTTGCAGATGAATTAGAAATAGATTGTACTTCGACACCTTTCAGTAAAGAAGAAGCTGATTTTTTGGTAGACAAGCTTGAAAGCCCTTTTATCAAAGTGGCTTCAATGGATTTGAATAATTACCCATTTCTGGAATATCTTGCAAAAAAAAGCAAGCCTATTGTTATCTCGACTGGACTTAGTGAACTGTACGAGATAGACAAAGCTGTCAAGACGATAGAAAACGCAGGGAACAGTCAAATAGTGATTTTGCACTGTGTATCTACTTATCCGCCTGTAGATAGCGATGTGCATTTAAACAATATCAAAACACTTATGACAACTTACCCAGAGTATCCTATAGGGTTTTCTGACCATACTTTAGGTGCAGCAATACCATTGGCTTCTGTGGCGCTAGGTGCTTGTTTGATAGAAAAGCATTTCACACTTGATAAAAACATGGAGGGATGGGATCATAAAGTATCTGCGACAAAAGATGAGATGCAAGAGATTGTTGAAAATGCGAAAAGAGTATCAGAAGCTCTAGGCTCATTTAGAATAACAGCAACAGAGAGTGATGAAAAGAAAAGAGAATTTAGAAGAAGTATAGTGCTTACAAGAGAGATGAAAAAAGGTGAAGTTATAAGCTATGAAGATATAGACTATAAAAGACCCGGTGGAGCATTTGACCCTGATATGACAGAGTTTGTAGTGGGAAGAACTGTTAATAAAGATTTGAAATTTGACCATATTTTGACAAAAGAGGATATTGTTTAATTATGATAGCAATAGTTCCAGCAAGAGGTGGTTCTAAAGGTTTGCCGGGTAAAAATATTAAAAATTTACTTGGTAAACCAATGATAGTTTATACCATAGAAGAAGCATTGAAGTCTAAATACATTACGGAAGTCATCATCTCGACTGATTGTAAAGAGATTGAAGAAGTGGCTATAAGCTATGGAGCTAAAAGCCCATTTTTGCGACCTGAGTATTTAGCTAGCGATAACGCAAAAGCAATTGATAATTACATCTATACAATTGATAGACTAAATAGCGAGTTCAATTATAATATAGAGGATTTTGTAGTTTTACAGCCCACTTCGCCTCTTCGAACCATAGAAGATATAGATGGGGCCATAGAGCTTTTTAGACAAAAAGATGCACAAAGCGTTATTGGCTATACGGAAGAACACCATCCTATAGAATGGCATAAATATATTACAGAAGATGGGAAGTTTGAAAAAATATTTGAAGAAAAACTTTTAAATCGTCAAGAGATAAAAAAGAGTTATTATCCAAATGGAGCGGTGTTCGTTTTTGATTATGAGTTGATAAAGCAAGGGAAATATTATAGTGATAATTCTTATGCTTATATAATGCCAAGATTTCGCTCTGTGGATGTAGATACTATGGAAGATTTTAAATATATAGAGTTTTTGATGAGAGGAAATAATGAAAAATAGATTAGTACTCAACAACCAAACCAAGTTTAATGACGCTATTCGTTTACTAGATTTGAATGGTAATGGGGTATTACCTGTGGTAGATGAAGATGAAAAACTACTTGGTCTTATTACCGATGGGGATATTAGAAAAGCAATCTTAAATAATAATCTAGATTTAGAGCACATTATTAATAAAAATCCATATAAACTGAGCATAGATACATCAAAAAGCCAAATAATTACTTATTTAAAAAAAATTCACAGAAGACATGTTCCGCTCGTAGATAATGAAAATAAGTTTATAAAAATATTTACACTCGATGAGATAGATTTTAATCTCAAGCCAAATTGGGTAGTGATAATGGCAGGGGGTTTAGGCACAAGACTCGGAGAACTCACTAAAGATACCCCAAAACCTATGTTAAAAGTCGGTGCTAAACCTATGGTAGAGCATATTATAGACATGTTTGTCTCTCATGGATTTACAAAGTTTATGCTTAGCGTAAACTATAAAGCAGAAGTGGTAAAAGAGTATTTTGAAGATGGCAGTAAGTTTGGAATAGAGATAAAATATCTTGAAGAGAAAAAAAGATTGGGCACAGGAGGGGCTTTGAGTTTGATAGACGTAGAACTTGATGCGCCGTTTTTTGTAACAAATGGCGATGTGCTTTCTTCGCTAGACTATGAAAAACTTTTGGAGTATCACAAAGAGCAACAAGCAACAGCTACTATGTGTATAAGAAAAGATAACTACCAAATACCATATGGCGTGATAGAAACAGATATTGAAAACAACATTATAACCATGAAAGAAAAACCTATAAAAGAGTTTTTTATCAATACGGGGATATATGTGTTGAATCCGGAAGTGCTAAACTTTGTTCCAAAAGATGAATTTTTTGATCTGCCTAGTTTGTTTGATATTTTAAAAGATAAAAATAAAACTACAAAAGGTTTTGAAATTACGGATTACTGGATAGATATGGGTAAAAAAGAAGATTATGTAAAAATAAATAATGATTTTAAAGCAGAAGGCAAAAAGATATGAAAAACTTATTTATTATTGGGACGCCACTTCAATTAATAAATGCCATTGAAGCAATAAATAATTTTAAATTAGAAAATAATATATTAATTATAGTTCATAGATCATTAGAGGCAAATAGAACTCAGTTGGACAAGATTAGAAATTTGTATGAGTGGGAAGAGATAATTGATATAGAGTATAGTAAGCATTCAAGCTTGTTAAAATATATTGATTTAGTTAAACACTTAAAGATGTATGCATATAAATATATTTTTTTCCCCAAGTTAGAAGTTATACCAAAAATAGTTATAGCGAATGTTAAAAAAGAAAAAGTTTTTTTGTTGGACGATGGAACAATGACTATTATGATTTATGAAAACAATATTAAAACCAATAAGTTAAATGAATATAATTTTAAAGAAATTAGATTTTTGTTTTTTGGTTTAAAAATAAAGATAAGAGATAAGATTAATTTATTTACATATTTTGATTTGCCTTCTGTTAATGGGATAGAAGTTATAAAAAATAATTTATTATATTTGAAAGATGATGTTAAAAATGGAAAAAAAGATGACGATACTATATTTTTTTTAGGTCAGCCACTAACAAACATCATTGATGACGCAACTTATCGTAATAGTTTGGAAAGTATAATAAAAAAACATAACAAAAAGCTGATTTATATTCCGCACCGTGGAGAAACAAAAGAGAAAATTGATTATTTATCTAAGCTTGATAATCCATATTTTTCTGTTAAAGATATTGGCATGCCTGCTGAGCTATTCTTTTTAAATAATAATATATATCCAACGCATGTTATGTCCTACTACTCAACAGCATTGACTACTCTAGATATGATATATGACGATTGCATTATTAACTATATTAAAGTGCCTGAAAATAGCAAAAGTAAAGCCGCCTTTGATAGAAATTTAAGGAAATATTATGAAGTTTTTGGTAGTGATAAAATTTTAACTCTTCAAGATTTAGGTATGTAATTACAATGACTAAAACCCAGAAAAAAAGATACCTGTTTTTTGTATCCCAAGACTACAGCTTTGCCGTATTGAGACCGCTTCAGCAGAAGATATTGATGCAAGGTGATGAGGCAAAATGGTTTATGTACGGGGATGAGATAAATACGGATTGTTTACGTGCAGATGAAGTCAGATTGTTTAGTATCGAAGAAGTTATTGACTATCGACCAGATGCAGTTTTTGTTCCTGGAAATGTGGTTCCGTCATTTATTCCTGGGCTAAAAGTTGAGATTTTTCACGGTTTGCCGAGCGCAAAAGTAAAAAAGAACGGGCAGTTGTATCACTATATTATCAGGGGAATGTTTGACCTATACTGCACACAAGGTCCAAGTTCGACTCAGAAGTTTCAAGAGCTTGCAAAACAGCATGGGTTTTTTAATGTAGAAGAGACCGGCTGGTGTAAACTTGACCCTCTGTTTCCGCTTGAAAAAAGAGATGAGAACTCAAAACAAAAGTCAATCTTTTTTGCTTCAACATTTAGTCCTAGATTTTCAAAAGCAAAAATTTTATATCCTCTTATTCTTGATATGATGAAAAAATATGATTTTAATTGGTATATTACTTTGCATCCAAAAATGAATTCAAGTATCGTAGAACTCTACAAATCGATAGATTTGCCAAATGTGCAATTTGTTGAGTCAACTGAATTGATTGAAAGTTTTAAGAAATCTGACTTAATGCTGTGTGACACATCTTCAATTATATATGAATATTTAACCCAGCTAAAACCTGTTATAACCTTTCAAACAGAAAAAGATGCTCCGGAATTGATAAACGTAGAAGATATTGACAAGCTCGAAGAAACAATTTTGTCAGTCTTGTATAATTTAGATATAAACAGAGAAAATATAGAAAAAAGCGTAATGCAGTTTCACCCATATATAGACGGCAAATCAAGTGACAGAGTGCTTAAAGCCGTTGAGAAGATGTTAGAAGGCGAAAACATTCCTAAGAAAAAAAAGCCGCTTAATCTGCTTAGAAACTTTAGGCTAAGAAAAGAGCTCGATTATTGGAAATGGAAGATTTAGAACTTTAATAATATAAATTTATCATTATTTCAACACTTTTTAGAGATAATCACCACAATTATAAAATATAAACAAGCTACATAAGGACAAATATGCTAGATTTTGCAAAATTTA
>NZ_JACUTS010000040.1 GCF_014859695.1 Sulfurimonas sp.
TTTTTAAATCCTAAACTTTAGGTCTCTTTGTTTGTGGAGGGGAATTATAGGGAAACATCGCTTATTTATTTCTTAAGTTTTTGAAGGATTGATAAAGACTTTAAATACAGCCAGTTCCTGCACTATTTAATACACACGCATACCCTGTTTCAGGTTCTATTGCTATTGCGACATTATCACTACCGTCTGTTAATGTAATCGTACATTGCGAATTCACTAACCTATCTGTTGCAGGATATGCCGATGAATAATTGTGAAAGGCACCTCTTAGTGGACGCCCTAAGTGATCAAATGCTATTCTAGTACTTCCAGACACACTGCAGCTTGTTGAAAACGCGACATTTGTTATGCCATATTTCTTTCCTATATTCAGCTCTTTAGTAACTCTTGAATCACTATACAGTATATAACTATACCCACCTGTTAAATATTTCGAACTATTTAATGGATTTTTTGCAATTTCAACAAAATCAGGATTTCCAGTACTGTCTCCAGCATTATCTGAAAATATAGAATAAGCCCAAGCACCTTCACTTCCATCTGTACTTGCAAAGAATATCTGCCATCTATCTTTATACCACTCTGAGTCAGCTGTATTAAGCCTATCATTAACCAGCGCCAAATGCTGCGTATATCTAATGTGAGAGACAACCTGTATAGCCGCTTCTTGAAGTTTATTAGATCCTATTCTAGGAATAATTACAGCAGCTAAAATCCCGATCACAACAATTACAAATACAAGTTCGAGCATAGTAAATGCTTTTTTCATACTAATCCAGTCAAATCTATTTGTTACAAGTATAGCAAAAAAAATATGAAAATCAGAAATAATTTTATTTTAAACTGGGTGTTGAAAGAGAATAGAGGATTATTCAAGGAGAGTTGCCTCCTTGAATTTAAAAAAGTGGATTATATTTTTTCTGCAACCTGAACATCATAAAGAATATCAGACATTGGATGTCTATACATCGGCATTGCAAGACGTTTTTCATCAAGTACATGCCCGATAAAACCTATGCTTCTTCCAACGATAAAGAATGAATTTAGAGTGCCGCTTGAGATAAACTCATTTATCTCCTCTTCGCTGTATCCGAGTGCTCTCCACATGTCAACCATCAAAATGCCGATAGTTCCATCTACGTTAAGAATTAGATTCTCTTTTTTAGATGTTGTCAACTGCTCAACAGTTAGTGCGTAATCTAAAAGCGGAGTAGCAGGGAAAGATTTAGCTGCATACTTTTTAAGACCCTCTACGCGTAAGTCAGGATTTTTAAGAGATTTAATTCTATGTCCGATTCCCGGAATTGGAATGCCCTCTTTTTTCATATGATTTAAAAATTCTGCAGGAGTCAGCTTGTTGTCATCTGCATACTTGAAGTACTGCGCAGCACCGTCAATTGCACCGCCGAATCTTGGTCCAATTGTTAAAAGACCTGTTACAAGAGATTCTACAACACTTTTGCCAGCACGTGCTGTAACTTTTGCATTGTGAGCACCTGAAACCGCAGGACCATGATCTGCAACTGTCTTGATAACAGTCTCAATAAAATCCGTAGCCCATTTTGGATACTGTTTTTTGAACCAAAGAAGTGATATAACATCACCGATTCCTTTTCCTGTGTCCGGAGTTGCAAGAGAGGAGATAGGGAAGCCTGCATATGTTGCCTCATCGCCTCTATCGTCAGAAATTGTACAGATAAACTCTTTGGATTTTCTCACGCTTGGGCATACATTGGTAGCCGGTTCTTTGATATCTTTTATAATACCCTCTGCGTGTAGCTCATGGTGAACGGCACTGATTATTTCCGGAAGATTGTTGAATGATGCAGGAACATGGATTCCAGCCTCTTTCATAGCCTTGTTTTTAGCTTCAGCCGTTTCCATGTCACCGTTCGCAGATGCACCCGCATGACCAAACTGCACGCCGCTGTCATAATACTTGGCAATAGTTCCGATACACCACGCGATAATCGGCTTTTTAATCTGTCCGTTTTTTACCGCTTCGATAACCTTGTATTCTTCAGTTCCGCCCACTTCGCCTAGAAGTAACATATATTTTACTTCAGGGTTTGCTTCCATTCTTAGAAGATTGTCAATGAAAACAGAACCTACAAATCTATCTCCGCCAATTGCTACACCCTCAGCAATACCATCAGCATTGATAGCAATAATGTTTGAAAGCTCATTAAAAAGACCGCCCGAACGAGTTACAAGTCCACATGAACCTGCACGGTGAAGTTTAGACTGAACTATGTTCTCAATTGTACCGCCGATATTTGCGATTTTAAATGCCCCCGGAGCGATACCACCAACTGTAGCAGGTCCGATAACAATAACATTTTTAGCTTTAGCTGTTGCATTCATCTTGCGTGCTAATCTCTCAGGAATACCCTCAGCCGTTACCATGATTGAAGTAAAACCGCCAAGTTCTAATGCTTCCATAGTCACATCGTATGCAGTTCTAAAAGATGCGAAGTTTAAAAGCACATCAGCTTGTGGCTGTGCTGCCTTTGCTTCTGCAGTACTTTTATATAGAGGAATCATAACCTCATCCGGTCCATAGAAAAACTTCTCAAATTTAGAGCTGCTTGTAGGTGCAACGATTGCAGCTACAGAGGGCTTATCTCTTTTTATTGTGTAGTCATAATCAAGCATTCTCTGAATAGCACTTGCATTGTTATTCCAAAAAATCGCCTGTGTGTCTCTTGTGTATAGTTGCGCCATCTCTAATCCTTACTTTGTTAATGCCATACGCACGATATCGGTAACATGCGTTTCAGGTCCGTAAACTTCAATATAAAGCCCTAGTCTATCCGCTGCCTCTTTAATATCTTTGAGACCTTTTTCATAGTTTGGTCCACCGCGTCTTACATAGATCTTGATGCCTACTTCTTTCATTTTATCTGCATAGTTATCAAACGCTTGAATAATGCCCGTAAAAGTTTTTGCAACATCAGTAAAGTTTGCAATAGCTCCACCGATAATAAGAACTTTATCTCTGCCCTTAGTATCTTTGCTTCTTGTCATAAGGTCTAAAATTGTCTCTGCATAAAATTTAGTTTCACTTGTAGTAGGTCCGCCTGAATACTCGCCGTAGTTAGCAAGGTCTTCGATTCCAGCCAAATCCGCAATAGTATCAGCGTAAACAACTGAAGCGCCGCCGCCTGCTACCATCGTCCAGATTCTAGCATCAGGTTTAAGTATAGTAAGTTTTAGTGAAGCACCTGATTTGCTGTCAGCATCTTCAATAGCTAAAACTTCAGGAGATTTCTCTTCCATGCCGAATGATGTAGGGTATTCAACATCGCCCCACTGCTCTCTCATCATAAATCCAGCAGTGTCGTCAAGTTTTGCAACCATATCTAAAAGTTCAACTTTTTTGCCCTGAAGAACAAACGGGTTAATCTCTAGGTATGCAAAGTTTAACTCTCTGTAAGCCTTAAAAAAGCCTATTGCAAACGTTGCGAATGCTTCTTTGTCTTTTGCTGCCACATCTTTAGGAATGCTTTTTTTGATTTTTGCAGCAATTTCCTCTTCTGTTGCAGTGATTGGGAATGCTACTTCTATAACCTTATCCCAATTCTCTTCAACTTCCATACCGCCCTCAGCAGACATGTAAAGAACATCGTCATCTCCGACACATGTAGCAGAGATGTAGTACTCCTCTTCTTGAGAGTGTGGAGTAAATGGCTCAACGATAAAATGAGTAAGCATGTCAACTTTTGCTTCGCCTGTCGGAGTGTCGCCGTCAAATGAAAAATAAACAGACTGTTTTTGGGAAGATTTTTCATCAATCCAAGATGCCGCTTTTGCTAAAGATACATCGCCTGGCTTAGCGTCTTTAAACAGAACCAAACCATTCTTTCCTCTTTTACCAAATAGCATATCTGGTTTAGCAACTAATGTTTTTTCTTTTAACCATTTTTTCTCTTTTGCAGCTTTAGTAAGTTCTGATCCGTTTTGAACCATAACCGTTTCGTATGCATAACTGAAATCTGGAAAATACTTATCCCAATGCTTAGCCAAAATTGACTTTGCGTCAAATTCTCTAATCGCTTTTTGAGCCATTGCAACTCCCTGTTTTTAATATTTATGAAATATTATCACATGTAAGGTAATCTGAAGGTATATATGAAGATTAAGTGGGAAATAGATTTAATTTATGTTTATTTTAGTAACATTTGCAGAGTAGACTACTCTATTTTTGTAACTTATCGTTACACTGTCCTGTTTTATGAAATCCGTAGAAATTTCTTCAAGCAAATAATTGTTGCATTTTGTTACACCGTAAAATTCTAATCTTTTTGACATCTTTGCATCTGTTTCAACACAGCTTATTCCCATGCTCTTAAGCTCTTGCGCCAGCTCTTTTGCAACATGCATCTTATATGAGAAGTGTTTTTTTGGTTTTTCTATTACATAATAAAGATATTTATTAAAAAAGACCGCTGAAGAGTTTATGAGAAGTAAAACAATCGATATAATAAATGCCAATCTGTAGTTCATTCTAAACATACTTAAACGTACTCTATAGGAGTGTTCAAAGGTTTGTGCAACCAGAGGAAGGCAGAGCATAACATAGGGAGCAAAGTACTCTATGGGCACACGTTGTCTAAAGGAGAGAAGAAGTGAAAAAAGAAGTGCAACGGTTGAGATAAACCACAACATATCCAGCTCTTTGGTTAGATACTTTCTGTATAACGTATAAAAAAGATAGATAAAGATAATTGGCGAAAAAATAGCTGCGTATATTCCGATGGAATCAAGAAAATAGCCCTTTGGAGAGCCGTGCGTATCGATACCGTAAATAAATAGCGATGATAAAAACATAAGCAGATTAAAGAGAAGAAACTTTTTATCTTTTTTATAGAGTGAATAAAAAACAAGCCCCATAAAAAGAGCAGCAAAACCACCATCGGCAAGCATATAGAAAAGTAGTAGAAGGTAGCTGTATTTTAGAGAATAATTTTCATAAATATATACAAACAGAAGAAGACCAAAGAGAATCAAACCCGCGCTGTTAACAATGATGGCTGAGCTTATCACTCCTGGCAAGAGAATAAAAATGATAAGAAGCCAGAGCCTATTTCTTTGAACTTTTATGTAGTTTTTTGATATGTCATACAACAGCACAGCGCTCAAGATATGCAGAAGTATCATAGGAGAGCGCAGCGCAAAATCATTTTGACCAAAGAGCGTAATTGAGCTATTAACTAAAAGCTGCAGGAAAGAGAAGTTACCCCTTAAAATCTCGGCTTCGTTGTAGGAGATAGAGAGCTCTCCTATTTGTAAGGCAAGCCATAGCGCATCTAATCCTATAATTAAGAAAAAGATGTTTCTGTTACTCATAATTTTAAAAAGTTTCCTATTATCTCATGACCATACTCACTCATGATGGATTCGGGATGAAACTGAACACCGTAAATATCTTTGTCTTTTACCTTAAGCGCCATTATCTCATCATCATCCGTGCTGTATGCGGTCGGTTCTATGGTATCGGGAAGAGAATTTTTATCCACTATCAAAGAGTGATATCTGGTTGCGATAAACTCTTGCGGAATATCTTTAAATATCTCGCACTCTTTTGTACGCTTCATGGTAGATGTTTTGCCGTGCATCATATTTTTGGCGCGAACAACTTTTGCTCCAAAAGCCTGTGCAATACTTTGATGCCCCAAACAGATGCCTAAAATAGGCACTTTGTCTTTAAAGTGTTCAATCACTTTTAGCGTAACACCCGCATCATCCGGAGTTGCGGGACCAGGGGAAATTATGATTTTTTCGGGCTTTAATGCCTCTATCTCTTCAACACTCAATTCGTCATTTCTAATTATCTTAAGGTCAGCCCCCAGCTCTCTGCAATACTGAACGATATTGTAGGTAAAGCTGTCATAATTATCAATCATTAAAATCATAATTTATCCTAAATTCAATTGCGTGCATTATATCGCTTTTGCTCTTTTGTGTTACTTATTTAATTTATTGAATCTCTTTTTTGTTTGTCAGCTGCTGCAGGTAGTTTGAGATATTGATCAAAGAAAACGTAACCAAAAATATCATAAGACCGGGGAAAAAACTAACCCACCATGCAATCTCAACAACATCTTTTCCGCTGCTAAGAATCGTACCCCAGCTCATCTGGGGCGCTACGATGCCAAGACCTAAAAAACTAAGCCCCGACTCTGCTAAAATCGCACCGCCTACTCCAAAGGTGAAGCTGACAAAATATATGGGAGCCAAAAGCGGGGCGTAATATTTGAAGAGTATTTTAAGCTTGTTTACCTTTGCGATGTTTAGTATTTTTATGTAGGGTTGAGAGGTTATGCTAAAGCTCTCTGAGCGGATAAGTCTTGCCGTTGTCATCCAGCCGGTTATTGAGATAATAAGAATCAAAACAAGGGCCGATGCATTTACATAACTTACTAGTGCTAGAAGAAGAAAGAAGGTCGGAAAGGTCAAAAACAAATCAACTAAAACAACGAAGCCTTTGTCGACTGTTCCCCGAAAATAGCCTGCCATGGAACCCAAAATCAGACCTATTAAAGAGGCAATAAAAGCACTGCCTACGCCGATAATAAGCGAGACCTTTCCTCCCTCGATAAGTCTGGCCAAAATATCCCTGCCCAGCCTGTCCGTGCCCAAAAGATGTTCCAATGAAGGGGGAATTAAAATGGCGTCACTATTTAACGAATAGGCATCAACCGAGTAAAAAAAGGAGCCAAAAAAAGAGAATACAAAAACAAACAGAAGTATAAATATACTGAATTTCGCCATCTATGAGTTACTGTTTGATTCCAAGGAGTGTCTGCATCATCTGATCAACCGTAGTAATAATCTTTGAAGCCGCACCGTATGCCGTCTGGTACTTTATAAGATTTGTCAGCTCTTCGTCTATACTTACTTTTGAGATAGAAGAGTACTCCAATTCTGTAGCATTGTATTGTGCCGAAATAGTCTGATTGTTTAAAATTGCCTGATTTGTTGTAACACCGACTTCAGTAGCGATAACATCAAACATGCCATAAACAGTCGATTTATAAACTGCGTTTCCAACATTAAAGTCATACACTTCAAACTGTTGCTGAATCATATCCATAGCCAACCTATTATCTCCGGTTACAGTCGATTTGCCCGCAGATATAGCTGTCGTATTCTCTTTTAGTTTAAAACTCAAATCAATATCTTTTGCATTGCTTCCGTCAAAAAATCTATTGAGCCCCAAAGCTCCTGCAAAGTTTGAACCGGTACTAAAATCTCCGTTTGTCAAATTGTCTTCTATTGCAAATGCATACCCTTTTGCCGCATATGCAGGATCCATAATAAACTCTACCGCATTATTTCCATCGAGATATGTAGCCCAATTAAACTGCAAAAAGTCGTCAATATCGTTGTTTGCATTTCCATCACTATTGTCATCGCCCTGTGCGCTTAACTGTCCCTCTATTGAATTGGAACCCGTAGCACCGCTCATAGAAGTTGCTGAATCTATATTGATCGTTCTTCTTGCTGTTACATTTCCATCTATGTCATACATGACAACATCAAAAGACCCTTTTTTTATGTTGAGAGAAGAATTGACTAGCGATTGAGTGTTATTAAGAGTTAGAGCATTTGACTCCATCTTGGTAGTAGAGGTCGCTGCATAGAGGTTGTTTGTTGACTCTATAAGCGTGTTAGCAAAAGCGTCCATCTGATCTATAACTTGTTGCAGCACACCGTTACTTGGCACGCCCGTGTTATCATCGAGTCTCTTGTCTCCTCTGAGGTCTAAGATTGCGCCTATTCTGCCGCCTTGGATACTCTCGTCCATGGAAATAAGTACGCCGTCTTGTCTCTCATAAGAGAGCTCATAAAATCCGTTAGGGTTATTGTCGCTTGAAATATGTATGGGATGGAACGAGCCCCCATCAACTATATTAAAGCCGTTAACGCTTAATGTATAACTTCCATACCCTTCATTTGATGAACTATCAATTGCCGAGTTTGAGGTAATTTTCTCAATATGCGACTCCGCCCCTATAAGTTTAGCAAGTCTTAACTCAATAGAACTTCTTTTATCTCTTAAGTCATTAGCGGTATAAGCATCACCTGCTTCGGCTATTTCAATAGATTTATTAACACCGGCAAGCTCCTCTGCCAAAGCATTTACCTCTTTAACATTTACAGACAACTGTTCGTTAATGCTTTTTTGAAGGTTTACAATTTTGTTTTGAATTGCTGTTATGCTTGCTGAGAGAGTCTCTGTCTGCTTTGCAAGTGCCACTTTCATAGCATCATTATCAGGATTGTCTGAAAATGTCTGCCAAACATTGTAATACTCTTTTAAATCAGACTTTATACCGACATCATCTATCTCCGGAAAGTAAGTAGAGAGCTCTTGCAGCGTAGTTTTTGTAAAATCTGAATACTCTTTATCAGATGAAATTCCAGTATATCTATCATAAACAAAATTGTCAAATATGCGTGAAATATCCATTATTTGGGTGCCGTTGCCCACGTTTCCGGCTGCACTATATATCGGTGTAGCAGCTGCCGTTACGACTCTTTGTCTGGTGTAACCGTCGCTCTCGGCATTAGTGATATTATGACTGGTAGTACTTACGCCCACTTGCGCTGCTGAAAGTCCGCTGTAGCCGATATTTAAAGTATTGAATAGTGAGCTCATATTACACTCTCACTTTCAATATAGTCGAATCTTTCGAAGCAACTCTATTGTAACCGTGCATCTCTGTAGGAATTAAATTTTCTAAAAATGTATTGTAGAGATTACTGACGGCAAGCACAAGCTTTGCATAGCGCTTGTTGATAGCGTGAAGATTTGTCAACTCAACTTTGAGCTCATTTAACATGACATGCTGCTCTTCATTTAAAAGTTCAGTCAACTTTACGTCTGGATGAAGACGCACGTGAGCGGAAATCTCATGGTCTATCATGGCTTTTTTTGATTCAAAACTCTTCAGCTTCTCCTCTTTTAATTTCAATCTATCAAACTGAGGATTGTGATTTGCCACCTGAATATCTTCTATATCCGACTCCGTAATTTTTATTAAATCTCTTAAGTCGTTTATAGCGCTTTTTAAATGATAGCTCAACATGGCACAATCCTTATTTGTTTGAATTAAATCTACATCAACTCTTCAGCTATCTTCTCTGAAAGAGTTTGTAGATTTATTTTATATTCGCCGGACTCAAGAGCCTCTTTTATCCGTTCGACCTTACTTGTATCACCCTGCTGTGAAACAGTCGTAGAAGTCTTCTTTAAAACTTCCTTCTCTTCGTCTAGAGTCTTTGTGTAAGCGGCGCGAACACCGACTTGATTAACTTGTGAAATCATAACTCATCCTTTTTGTCTTCTTATCAATACAACCATATCGACAAAAACAGATAAAATATTAGCTCTTTTACTTCTTCTCTAAAGAAAGTTTTTGCAAAGCAAAACCGCATTTGCTACTTTTGACTTAAAAAGTCATAAAGCATTTGAGAAAAACCAAATCCTCCGGCACTTGCCTTTGCAAGCTCCTCTCTGTACATGGATTTATATATCTTGTCACCCGGATCATTCGCCTCGGAAAAAAGATTTTTTTCATCCTTCATGGCATCATCCATCAACATTTTTAAAATAACGGACTCAAAAGCATCGGTCTGCTCTCTTAATTTTGCATCATCCACTTTTGGGTCAATCTTAGGAAGTTGATGTTGCTGGGGTATATATTGCGTATCTATGTTCATCCTCTATCCTTATATTAGTTTCAGCTCAGCTGAGATGCTTCCCGCACTCTTTATAGCCTCTAAAATTGAGATAATATCTTTTGGTGTAGCCCCGAGTTTTTGCAAAGAACGAACCAGATTTGCCACGGTCGTACTTCCAGTTTTTGTATATAATTCGTTCTCATTGAGCCCGATAACCATGTTGTCATCAACACTCATTGAACCTGCCGGTCTGCTTAGTTCATCTTGCTCGGTAATTTTAATTGTTATATCGCCGTGTGTCATGACTATGGGTCTTATCTCTATGCCGACTCCCGATATTATGGTTCCCGTTCTCTCATTTATAACAATTCTGTCTTTTACATTGTAGTCCATGTCTATCTCTTGAACCTCTGCTAAAAACTCCACCATACTCTTGTTTTGCGGTTTTTTTAGTTTAATGGTCCTTGAGTCCATAGCTACGGCGACTTGTGTGCTGTAGAGCTCATTGAGAGTTTTTTGGATTGTTACGCTGTTTTGAAAGTTGGCATCTTTAAGCGATAGCGTTATAAACTCTTGGCTATGGAGGTCGATGCTAATCTCTCTCTCAACCAAACCGCCGTTATAAATCAGACCTGCCGTCGGGTGAGAATCCCCTCCACCCTGTCCATTTCTGCCGCCTATACTGACAGCACCTTGAGCAAGTGCATATATCTTGCCATCAACTCCTTTTAAAGGGGTCATAAGGAGTGTTCCACCCTCGAGTGATTTTGCATCTCCAATGGATGAAACGGTTATATTTAACTTATCACCCTGTCTCGCAAAAGGAGCAAGCTCTGCCGTTACAACGACCGCCGCAACGTTTTTTGACTTTATATCTATAGAGTTCATATCTATATTCATAGCTTTTAGCATGTTTGCAATTGACTGGAGCGTAAATTTTGAAGTTGTACCGTCACCGGTTTTTTGCAGACCCACAACCAACGAGTAACCGATCAGATGGTTGTCTCTAACGCCTACGATATTGGCGACATCGCTTATCTTAGCGGCATAAACAATGGTAATGCTAAGTAAAAATAAAATAATTGTTCTCATCGCTAATCCTTGGAATATTAACGATATAACAGCAATATCTATTCCAATTTACTCACTGATGTTACGCACTAAAACGAACGCGTCCGTTTTAGTGGCAGGGACAGATGTCCCTACAACCCCCTTGTCATGGAGTATGCCATTGGTTAGCATACCTAAAAGCTACGAAAAACTTTGTTTTTCGAGAACTACAAAGTATTTTACGCACTATATAGATAGGTTAAAGAGGTGTTTCCGAATTTTTTAGATTTTTTTATTGTGTAAGCGCCGATGTTTTGAGGAATATCCAGAGTACTCATGTGCTCTATTATGATGAGTTTCACACACTCACTCGGCAGAGAAGCGATAAGAGCGATGGTTTTGTCATATATATCCTCCATCCCCTCTCTTGTGCTAAAGGGAGGGTCGATGTAAAAATATGCCTCTTCATTTTTTCTCTGCAGTGATTTTACGACAGTTGCTATATTTGAGAATGTGTCGCCGCTATAAACTTCGCATGCAGATGGATCCGTCTGTGCGATGTTTTCTTTTAGAACCTTTAGCGCTTCACGGTCTTTCTCCATAAAGATGACCTTTTTTGCGCCGCGGCTAAGCGCTTCAAGACCTATGGAGCCGCTTCCTGAGAAGAGTTCTACAAAGGTAGAGTCTATTATCTCAAACTGCAAAGTGTTAAAAAAAGACTCAAGCACTATCGCTTTTGAGCTTCTTGTCGTTGTTTTTGAGGGGAGTTTTAAGGTTTTGTTTTTAAATTTTCCCGATACTATTTTTTTGACTATGGCGTTACTTTTCATAAAATGCACGAACCACCTTTAAAATATTTGCCTGATACTCTTTCGTAAGAGATTCTATGCGCTTTTGCAAAATATCAAAATCAAGAGACTCATCTTCCAAAAGCTCTTCTTCAATCTTTGTCTTATTCAAGCTTTTGTATCTCTTTTCCAACGCCAAAATAAGCTGTGACTTTGAAAACGGTTTTAGCAGATCTGCCTCTTTAGCACTTGAGATATAAAAACATCTCTCATCATCAAAGCACTTTACATCCCTGATAAGAATGTCGCAATTTTTAATGGAGCTGAGATATTTGCCCAAGAAAAGTTCTAATGATTTTTGCATCAACGGTGATTTGCATTCAATAGCTACTCTCAAAAGACTCCTTCATTTTTTAATTTGAAGTATAGCATATCAACCATGTAAATATCTTTTGAGGGTATACTTCAAATCTTCATCCAAATCGACAATATTTACAAGCATCCACTCCAGATAGCCTCTGTCACACATACTTATCTCCTCTATGTACCTTCCACTGTATTTTCCAAAATCAAACTTCTGCATAAGCACGTTTTTTTGGCTTAGTTCAACCAATATATCATGCTCTTTTATCTGGGCTAAACACTCATAAAGAAGCTTTACATGCAGAGCATCGCTAAGCGCATTATGCGGCATTAAACCTCTCTCTTGCAGAGCATATTTCAGCGCCTCTTTTTGTTCATCTCTGTAAAGCTTTAACTCATATCTCAAAAACTGCAAAGAGAACCCTTCGCACTCTGGCATAAGGTGTTTTGTGACTCTTAGCGTATCGACTGTTTTACCATGCCAGACGAATCCTGCGGACTCAAGCATCTTAAGGTCAAAGTTTATATTGTGTGCGATGAGAGTAACATCTTCTTGGTTGTGTTCATGCAGAAATTTCCACGCCTTGCTCTCTTTAAGGGGCGGTTTGTCTTTAAGCATCTCGTTTGTAATATGGTTTATACTTGAAGCTTTT
The DNA here is from genome assembly GCF_014859695.1 of Sulfurimonas sp. Classification (GTDB taxonomy): domain Bacteria; phylum Campylobacterota; class Campylobacteria; order Campylobacterales; family Sulfurimonadaceae; genus Sulfurimonas. The sequence goes on from NZ_JACUTS010000040.1 coordinate 12,545, forward strand.
GGAGGAATTTTTTTGCCCTCATTTACGAGCTCATATATAGGAGTGGCTTCATCGCCAAAAACTCCGATTATTCCTATGGAGCAGATTTTATCGCCGCTCTCTAAACCGGTTGTCTCCAAATCCAAAAATATTAACATGTGAGGATCTTTATTTTTTTACATTTGGAGCTTAAGATGATGAATGAGAAGTAACCGCTAAAGAGAATAAAACCATAGAGCCAGTAGATATTAAACCACTCAAAAAGTCCACTATATGAGGTAAAAAGATTTGTATATACAAGAGCTAAAATCATAACGGAACCAACTAGCCAGATAAGCAGCATAAGCCATTTTCGCCAAACTTTTACCAAATCTCCATAGCCTATAACCTCTACTATGCTGCTGCCATCGCATGTTAAAAGCTTGAGTTCAAAACCGTTTATACAGCTGTTGAAAATATACTTCAGCCCTCGAAAAAGTGCGAGTAAGATTGTAAAAGACCACAAAACGGGAAACCAAAATCTAAATATATCAAAAAGCGCCACCGTTATTTCGGGCGTCAACTCCGGCAACCCTCTTGAGATGTAGATAAATAGCGTTACTGCAAATGAGAATAAAGCAGCAAAAAAAATGCTACAAACTGTCAGACGCACAGCCCATCTAAACCAAAGAAGTATGTAAAATCTACTCATCTGTTTTAAAAGTTTCTAACATTCCATGGTAGTGTTCAAGCGTCATGAAACTTTTCTCAAACCTAAAGCGTATGATGAACTCTACTATTTTGTTCTTTAGCGTCTCATCGACATTTTGTGCTTTTCCAAAGTAGCCCAAGGAGACATTTTTGCTCTTTATCACGGCATCTTTGTCATATCCGATTGCAAGTATCTGAAGATATTTACCCTTTTTTATCTCACCCAGACTTTCACTAAGAAGCGAGGCTCCTGAGAGGTTTATAGCTTTAAAAAGGAAGAGTTCACTGAACTCCTCGACTTTTTCATTGATGTGAAGTTCATTGTATAGAGCTTGGAGCAGAACCAAATTCTCTTTTCTGGCACGCTCATAACTAGAGATTTTATTTGTTATACTTTTTAGTCTATCTAAAGCTGAACTCATCACTATTCCTCTGTTTACTTAAGGTGATTATACCAAAAAGCAAAACTATTTTAGGTATAATCACCCACTTTAAAGACAAAGACTAACATGGATTATTTACAGATTAAAAAAGCTTCCTCTCTGTATGGAGAGATAAAAATTTCCGGTGCCAAAAATGCCTCTTTACCGCTTATTGCGATGAGTATACTTGCGAAAAACAGCGTAACTATAAAAAATCTTCCGCATGTTGCAGATATAAACACTCTCTTAAAACTCCTCTCAAACCTAGGCGCAGAGTGCTCCTCATCATGGAGCGAAGAGGGAAATGTAACAACGGTTGACACATCAACTCTTACCCAAACAAAAGCGACATACGATATTGTCAAAACAATGCGCGCTTCCATACTTGTTCTGGGACCTATTTTAGCTAGATTTGGACACTGTGAAGTTTCACTTCCGGGTGGATGCGCCATAGGACAGAGACCTGTAGATTTGCATCTCAAAGCACTTGAACAAATGGGCGCAGTCATAAATATTGAAGCAGGTTACATACATGCAACTGCTCCCGATGGACTCAAAGGGTGCGAGATTATTTTTGACAAGATAACCGTAACCGGCACCGCAAATATTGTTATGGCGGCGGCACTTGCAGAGGGCATAACAACCATTACAAATGCAGCAAGAGAACCTGAGGTCGTACAACTTTGTGAAATTCTAAACGCAAACGGCGTTAAAATCGATGGAATTGGAACTGCCATGTTAACCGTCTATGGAACGGCGGGAAAACTATTAAACATTGAACCTTTTAGCGTTATTCCAGACCGTATTGAAGCAGGAACCTACCTCTGCGCCGCGGCAATAACCAGATCAGAACTCACTCTAAGAGACGTAAATGCCAAACATTTAGGCTCTGTTCTCTCAAAACTTCAAGAGATGGGAAGCAAATTTACAATAACACAAAATGAAATAACCATTCACCCCTCAGAAGTTATCAAACCTGTAAAGATAGTCACTCAGGAGTACCCGGCATTTCCAACCGACATGCAGGCGCAATTTTTGGTGCTTGCAACACAGGCGGAAGGAACTTCCATCATAGAAGAGAGACTTTTTGAAAATAGGTTTATGCATGTAAGCGAGCTTCAAAGAATGGGCGCAAATATTTCACTAAACGGCAATGTGGCAACCGTAAACGGAAAGTCAAAACTAAGCGGAACTGATGTTATGGCAACCGACCTAAGAGCCTCTAGTGCGCTTGTTCTGGCAGGTCTTGTGGCCGAGGGGATAACCAATGTTCATCGTATCTATCATCTTGACAGAGGTTACGACTCTCTAGAGGTGAAGTTGCAAAATGTTGGAGCGGATATAGAGAGACTTAAAGAGCCGGTGGTATAGTCTGATCAATCTTCAAAGATTATCATCTCATAGATGCTCTTTTTAGTCACAAGAGCCTTGTCATTGGAGACCGTTTGAGAGTTTCTAGCTTTTAAAAGATCATTTTTAAGCTCTTTTATGTCTTGCTCCATATTCTCTACATTCTCTTTGAGTCTTAAAATAACATCGACACCTGCCAAATTTACGCCGAGTTCACGCGTAAGCCTCAAAATCAATTTAATCCTATCTATATCTTTTTGCGAGTAGAGTCTTATTTTACCGCTAGATCTTGAAGGGGTTATAAGATTTTCTCTCTCATACTGTCTTAGAGTTTGCGGATGTATATCCAAAACTTTTGCAACAATGCTAATCAAATATATCGGTTCGTCGTAATGATGTATCATGTTTTACTCCTTTGGCAGTTTTTCTTTCATTAATTCTACCAACTTTTCGTCCAAATCTTCAACTTTTGGTAAAACTATATTTGCTTCAAGATAGAGATTTCCGCGCTCTTTTGTCTTTCTATTCATCGCACCCATCTCTTTTACACGGAATCTCTGTCCGTTTTTGGTATTTTGAGGAATTTTCAACTTAATCTCTTTTTCCAAAGTCTCAACAGATATTTTCTCTCCAAAGAGTGCCGCATAAAGAGGAACATCAAACTTTTTAATCAAATCGTCATCCACTCTAGTGTATTCAGGGTTGGAAGCAACATTTATGCTTAAAAAAAGATCCCCTGCTCTGCCGCCTTGTGCATGCCCTTTTCCTTTTACGCGCATCTTCTCGCCGCTTTTTACGCCTGCTGGAATTTTGATGTCAAATCTCTCTCCATTTACCGAAATCGAATGAGAGCCGCCTAAAATAGAGACTATAAAAGGTATTGTGACACTTGTCTCTATATCTAGATTTTGTTGTTGCTGTTGCGAAAACCCGCCGCCAAAGCCTCTGTTGCTAAATCCGCCGCCACCGCTAAAACCGCCAAAACCTCCGCCTGAAAACATGCTTTTTAAAATCTCATCCAAATCGGCTTGTCCGCCGCCGTAAGATTTCGAGAAGTCGTGGAAATTTTGCCCGCCGAACATACTGTCCCCGTGCGCGTCATACTGTGCTTTTTTTTGCTTGTCGCTAAGTATTTCATACGCGGCGTTTATCTCTTTAAACTTCTCCTCCGCATCTTTATCTTTGTTTATATCCGGATGGTACTGTCTTGCTAATTTTCTATATGCTTTTTTTATCTCTGCTTCGCTTGCATTTTCAGAAACCTCTAATGTTTCATATAAAGATTTACTCATTATTATCTTCCTAAAATTTATATTATTGTTTTTATTAAGCGAAATTATATCATAAGAGTTGAGTCAAAGTCAATCAACTTTAAACAGATTTTCTTAGCTTCTCTATTCTATCTTCAAGCGATGGGTGCGTGCTAAAGAGCGCCATTAGCCCTTTGCCGTATATTCCAAAACACTTTATCTGCTCAGGTAGATGCGGCTCCTCTTTTGAGCGTGCAAGAGCCTGCAGAGCAGCTATCATATTCTCTCTGCTAGAGAGGTATGCGCCAGCCTCATCCGCTCTGTACTCTCTGTATCTTGAAAATGCCATAACTATCATCATTGCCAAAACACCCAAAACCATCTCGGCTAAAATGGTTGCTGCCATGTAGCCGATGCCGACTCTATCGCTTCTGTTTTTTAAAATTACCCTGTCAACAACGTAGCCTATAATACGGGCGAAAAAGATAACAAATGTATTAACAACGCCCTGCAAAAGTGTTAGCGTAACCATATCTCCATTTGCGACATGCCCAATCTCATGCCCCAAAACCGCCTCTACTTCTCTTTGGTTCATGCTTCTTAAAAGCCCGCGGCTAACTGCCACCAAAGCCTCATTTTTAAAAGCCCCCGTTGCAAAAGCGTTTGGACTCATATCTTCAAATATTGCAACTTCGGGCATCTTAATGCCCGCTTTTGCCGACATCTTCGCCACACTGTCCATAAGCCATAACTCCTCTTGATTTGTAGGATTTGTTATCGCCAAAGCACCAACCGCCCTCTTTGCCATCTGCTTAGACATCAACAAAGATATGATAGAGCCTGCAAAACCGACAACCAGCGAGAAGAGAAAAAGAGAGCCTAAATCAAGCCCGTTCTCATTCAAAAATTTATTTAATCCGAAAATATTAACGATAATGCTTATGACGACTATTACAGCCAAGTTCGCAGCCAAGAAAAGTCCGACTCTTTTAAACATTTTTCTTCCTAGTTTTATTTTTTAAAATTATAGTTTAAGATGGCTTAATGAGAATACTATCTTGACAAAGTGCAATATTATATGGGATAATGGTCCTCTTTAGGGCAAAAAAATTTATACTTAATATCTCAACTTTCGCACCTAATTTACCAAAAAAACAATCCAAAAGTATTGCACTAAAG
>NZ_JACUTS010000139.1 GCF_014859695.1 Sulfurimonas sp.
AAATATTTTTTAAATGCTTCGACAATGGCGCTCTGTTCAAGCTTTTTTATTCTCTCTTCTAGTGAATCTACACTCTCATCAATGTTTAGTTTTAACTCTTTTTGCAGAATAATTTTTCCGCTGTCATACTCGGTATCTACTTCGTGGATAGTTACACCGCTCACATTTTCTCTGTTTTTTATTACTGCTTCATGCACGCGGCGGCCATACATTCCTAAGCCACCATATTTTGGAAGAAGTGCCGGGTGGGAGTTTATAACCTGAAAGTTTTTTGTTATGCTGTCGCCTACTTTTTTCATATAGCCTGATAGAAAAATATATTTGCAGTTCTGTTCGCGCAGAAGTTCTTCTATTTTTTCATCAGGATTTGCATCTGTTTTTGAGTTTACAACCAGATTTTTTATGCCGTAATCAGTTGCGTTTTGCAGAACTGTTGCGTTTGAGTTGTTTGATATGACTAAAACAATCTCTATGTCTATCTCTTTTTTCTCTGCGGCTTTATAAAGCGCGCTAAACCCGCTTCCGTTGTGTGAGGCGAGTATTGCAACTTTTTTCACTAGAGCTCTTTTACGCTGTTTTTAAACAAGTCGCCTCTGTGTGCGTATGAAGTAAATTCATCAAGACTTGCCGCTGCCGGAGAGAGTAGTGCGACCTCGTCATTTTTTAGATTTTTATCTATTTTTGCAACTGCATCTGCGAGGTTTTTGCAAAGTTCAAACTCTACGCCGTATTGGCGTGCGAGATTTGAGAGTTTCTCTTTGTTTGAGCCAATATTGTAAATCTTGACATCACAATTTTGCAGATATACAAAGAGTTCATTTAAATCAACACCCTTATCGTCGCCGCCCAAAATCAGATGTACATGTAGATCTTCGTATCGCTTCATGGCGACTATCGTTGCATCAAGGTTTGTTGCCTTTGTGTCGTTTACCCACAAGCGATTTTTGGAGTCTCTTAGCTCCTCTTGCCTGTGAGAGTCAATAACAAATGAGTTGATTTTTTCATAATCCACTCTGTCAAAGAGTATCTTCTCAACCGCCATCGCCAAAAGCGCGTCCATCAAAAATGCGCCCTTGAAGTTTACTTTTGCGCTCTCTATCTCAAAGCGTGATGCCAAATCTCTCTCATCTTTGTAGCTAATCACATGGGCTGCTGTTTTTACATCTTTATATGCCTCGGGGATGATTGCAATCTCTCCCTCGCCCATCATAGTGATAGGCTTTAGTTTTGCGCTTACATACTCACTCATATCCCCATGCCAGCTTAGATGATCGGGTGTTATAGGAAGCAGTACATAGATATTTGGTGCGGCTCTGTTTGTGTAGTGGGTTGTAAATGAGCTTGTCTCAAGTATCCACAAACTTGCCTCTAAATCAAGCTCGCCCAGAGGTGTACCGATGTTGCCGCCTGCCTGTGAGCCTCTCTCTTGTAGCAGATGCTGCATCATCTGCGTTGTAGTAGTTTTGCCGTTTGTTCCGCTAATCCATACACATAGAGGAGCAATGTCTGCAAAAACATCATACTCGCTTATGAGATTTTTTGCTTTTTTTATAAGCTGGTTTGATGGAGGGATTCCGGGAGATGGAACCTCCAAATCAGAGTATTTTGGATTGAAATCGGATGAGGGTTTTACCTTAAAACCGTTCTCGTCTTTAAAGGGTTTTGTGCATTTGTCATCATAAAAGATTGAATTAGGATATTTTTTTGCCAGCGCTTTTGTGGTTTTGCCATATCCAAAGAGAGAGACTCGTAACATCAGCGAATCTTTAGTGAGATGAGGGCTACGATGTTGGACAAAATGGCAATAATCCAAAATCTAACGATTATCTTGTTCTCCGCCCAATGTTTCATCTCAAAATGGTGGTGAATAGGCGCCATCAAAAATACTCTCTTTTTTCTCAGTTTGTAGCTTCCCACTTGGAGTATTACTGAGAGTGTTTCTATGACAAAGATGGAGCCGATAAGAAGAAGAAGAATCTCGCTTTTGGAGATAATGGCAAGGTAGCCTAAGAATGCGCCTAGAGTTAGAGAACCGCTATCTCCCATGAAGATTTCCGCAGGATGGCAGTTGTACCACAAAAACCCTGTAAGCGCTCCAATAAGGGCACTTGAGACTATTGCCACCTCTCCTATGTTTATGTTTGGCATAAGCAGGTAGGAGCTGATTACCGCATTTCCCGTTATGTAGATTATGATGCTAAATGAGGTAAGTGCTATGATGGATGGTACCGTGGCAAGACCGTCAAGCCCGTCGGTAAGGTTGACTGCATTTGAAGTGGCTATTATGACAAGAACCCAGAAGATAACCGAAAATCCGCCCATGTCACATACAGGATTTTTAATAAATGGTATATAAAGGTCTGTGTTGAAATCCGGTGCTATATACAAAAACATGGCAATCGCAATTGCAGAGACAATCTGTAAAAAGAGTTTGGTTCTAGCTTTTAGACCTGCAAGGTTTTCGTTTTTTTTGATTTTTGCATAGTCGTCTTTAAAGCCTATAAGAACAAATAAAAAGAGTGTAAGAATCGCTCCAAGAGCATAGATGTTTGAGAATTTTATAGTAATCAAAGAGGCTAAAATAGTTGAAAAAATAAAAACTATCCCGCCCATGGTCGGTGTTTTTGCTTTGCCTTGATGACGCTCGGGCGCCCAGCTGTTAATGGGCTGAACACTTGATGTTCTCTGTGCCCATCTTATAAAACGAGGAAGCAAATAGAGAGTAAAAAAAAGTGCCAAAAAGAAAGCTATTCCGGCACGAATCGTTATGTATCCAAGCAGATTTATATGAAAAATTTCTGAAAGCCAGTATAGCAAAATTAATTGTCCTTAATTAAAGTAACTGACCTTACGCACTTTTGTAAAAAAGTTCGTAAATACCTCTAATTTTCTCG
>NZ_JACUTS010000041.1 GCF_014859695.1 Sulfurimonas sp.
CTTATCCACAGTCACGCCAAAAAGCGAACCTAAAGCAGTGCAGGAACCAAAACCGGTTGAAAAAAAACCTGAGCCAAAACCGATTGAGCCTGAGCCAATTGAGCCTAAAACTGAGCCGATACCCGAACCTGGACCCATAAAAGAGCACACTGAAGATAGGGTTGAAAAAAAAGTTCTCCCCCAACCGCAGCAAATAAAAAAGCAAGAAAATATCTCAAATGCAGATACAACGTTAAGTGATGACGTAACGAAAGCAAAAAGAGAGCTGTTTATCGCCAATTTGATAAAACGGATTAATAGTAATAAATCATATCCTCGTTCAGCCAGAAGACGCGCCGTAGAAGGGGTCGTAACAGTTGAATTTTTAATTTTAGAAGATGGAAATGTAAAAAATATTAATATTGTTTCCGGTAATACTATTTTTAAAAAATCAGCCGTTAGTGCAATAGAAAATAGCTTTCCTATCGATATAGAAGAATCACTGTTTCATTTCCCTAAAAAATTTAAAATCAGTATCTCTTATATCTTAAAATGAGAGATATCAATTACTACTATTTGACTCTTTGTTGTTATAGACCTTCATAGTAAAAGATGAGCTTATCATCTCACCATCTCTTTTGAAGCTTATCGGAAAATTCACGGCTATAATCCAGTCGCTCTTGTTGAGGGCATCGAGGAAGTTGTAAAAACTCTTTGGTGAGCTGATCTCCGAGGTCGTATTTACTTCATATACGCTAAATTCTTCCTCATCATCGGATTTACTCACTTTTGAGACACTCAGGGAGCTAAAAAAAGATTTGTGCTGCTTCTCAAATCTCTCGGGATTAAACTCGGTTGCAAATGCTTTGATGGCATGAAGATTATCGCTTTGGAGTTTTTGAAGTATAACCTCTTTTTCAATAGAGAAATCACCTAGTTGCTTTAGCTCAAGATTCTCTTTTTTTAGCTCGGCTTTTTTTATCCTATACTCTTTGCCTTCAGGAATTAAAACCCCAAAAGAGAAGACTAAAACAAACAGAAGCAAAAAGAGCGTAATTGCCATCAAATATATGTTTTGTCTTGAGAAATTAATTTTCACTGCTTAACTCCTCTTCATCTATATAGTTGGTAGATACAAATCTTAACCATCCGTTATCCGCCGGATAAAAACTGCTGTATGTTCTATGAAAGATGGAACGAAGCGGTGCTTGAAGCATAAAGTTATAAACATCTTTATTTGGCGTAATACCATAAAGAATAAGTCCATCTTGCATAATCTTTGCTTCTGAGAGCGTTATTCTGCTTGGAACCAAGTCAAAGAGATTATTTATGCTCTCTTTTAAAACACTGTTTTTCGTAAAAATTTTCTCGGCAAAAAGACTCTGTTTCTCAATAACTGAAATCTGGGTATTCATCTTTGTTATATTTGTTCGAAGCTCAACTTTTTGCTTTGCAATATCTTCTACCTCATGAGCAAATCTGTAATCTTTAAAAAGCAAAAAGGCGTATGTGCTAAAGAGCATAAAAATAGTAACGCCAAAAAAGGTAAAAATCAGCTGTATATCTTTTGTAAAGACCGTTTTTTTTCTCGGTTTTATATAGCTATATCTCATTTGCCTCTGCCTTTGCCATCTCACACACTGCCACGCCAAGATCGATTTTTCTAACATATACGTTTAAAAACATCTCCTCTTCAAGATAACTCTTAAGTTCTGAGCTTGTTCCTATGCCGTCTGCTATATAGATGGTCTCTATAAACTGACTCTCATATTTCGGATCTTTATAAAAAGTGTTAAGCGCACTTTGAATAAGTGAAAATCTTTGATAATCTTCGTTAAATCCCTCACTTGAGATATCAACGTCGCTCTCTACGATCTCTTGAACCTCATGCATCTCAGAAAACTCATCCATATCATCAGCACTGTCTAAATCTTCAATATTGGTAAAGTCGTCAAAGTCGGTAGAGTCATCATCAAGACTCATATCTTCAATATCGATTCCCTTAATTCCGAGCGAAACATCCTCGTCTTCAAGCAGAGAGTCTATCAACATATCCTCATCGTCCTTATGATGCTGCATATTTAAATACTTACCGTAGAGCAATTTTGAGTTATCAAATATGCTAAAAGAGAGATAGTTGTCTTCGACTAAGACAAACATAGACAAGCTACTATCTATCTTATCTTTAAAAAAGTTAGCCATTATCGCAAATGGGGAGAAAATAAAATCGAGTCCGATACTTCTGTATTCGTGTTTTGTTGCTTCAAGATCATACTCGGAGGTATAAAAAGCCCACTTATCCGAGTAGCAGATATACTCTGAAGCGTTAATGTCGCAATACTTCTCCATCTCGCTTGGCGCGCAAGTAGGAACAGCTCCCTGATTTGAAGACTTGTCTAGTACTGATATATAGCAAAAGGGTGTCTCTTTAAAAAAAGAGCGGACAAACTCATACATCTTAGAATTTATTGTTGTGGTCTCAAAAATTTTGTGTGTGCTCTGCAGTACTTCTTTTTTTGAGCAGACCTCAACGTAAACAACCGTCTGTAGATTTTCGACAATGATATTTATAAAAACTTTTGTATATAAAGTTTCTAAAAATTTACCAATCATTACTCAGAAGCTCCACAAAGAGGATGAGCCGAGTTGTAGTTTTTCTGTTTCAATGCACTACCCAATTTCGTATATATTTGCGTTGTTGCCATAGACGAGTGTCCCAACAGCTCACTGACATCGGCAATGGGAGCCCCACCGTTTAATAGGCTCGATGCGTAAGAGTGTCTGAGCTGATGTGGAGTGACTTTTAAGCCGACTCTTCTAAAGACATTTGTAACGATATATCTTAGACTGTTTTGGCTTAATTTTTCGCCATTTTTCTCAAAAACAAATTTTTTTTGCACCGTTGTACTCAAATACGCATCAAGCAGCTCTTTTGCGTTTGCCAAAAGTGGAACGTCCCTTTGTTTATTACCTTTTCCTATAACTCTTATCCACTCTGTGGAGATATCATTAACTCTCAATGAGGTAAGTTCTGATATTCTAAGACCGAGCGTATAAAGTAGCGTTACAGCCAGTTTATCTCTCAAGTCACAGTCTGAAATTGCTTCAACAATATGCTTGTGCGCTATAGGCTTTGGAAGAGTTTTTGCAACTTTAACGCTCTCATCCGCCTTTAGAACAACTCTTATGTTGTTGTCATTTAAGTACTCGGCAAAAGAGCGAATTGCGCTCAGCTTTTTACTGATTGTCTTTGGATTTAGTGAAGAGATTTTTATACGGTAAGGCATAAGGTCTAAAAGAGTATGCCCTCCCTCTTGCAGCACATCAATATATGTAAATGCCTCTTTTATAGATTCATCATAGCTCTTGATAGTAAGGTCGGAGTAGCCTCTTATCTCTTCAAGATAGAGAAGAAACTCTCCTCTTTTAGCTTCTATTGATTTTTTCAAGTAACTTCTCAAACTTACTGTAGTACTGAGCAGCCTGCTCTACCAGCTCCTTATCAGTTACAACACTGGGTGCGAGCTTTATATAAGCGCTTATCATAATCTCGCACATCATCTTCATTTTTGCCTTATCCGCATCGGAGATGCTCTCTTTACGAGCGATCTCATCTATGATCTTCATATATTTTTTTGCATCGTCTATGTAAGAGACATACTTCAGTGAGGTCTGAGACTGCGTCATTACGGTAGCTGCCATTCTGTTGTAGAGATCCAGGCTAAAAGCCTCTTTTGCAAGAGTATACGCTTCCTTATAATCCCCTGTTTCATAGTAATATTTTGCTCTAAGTGATTTTTCATAGGATGGGTTTGTTATAAAATATGCTCCCATAACAAAAAGCAAAAAAAGTGCAGTCAACGGAATAAACAGTCTAGATTTCATGTTTTAAGAGCCCCTCTTTCATCACTTTTTTTGCCTCTTGCATATCCATCTCTCTAACATCTATTGGAGATGTGGAGTAGTAGTTCAGAGTACCAAACGGCTTGGGAATAGTAAATCTGTCCCAGCTCTTTAGCTGCCAATACTTTGTCGGTTTCATCTCAACTAGAACTATTTTGGCTTTCGCTTTTTGCGCCATCGCTATTATACCATCTGCAACCTCATGTCTGGGTCCCTTTGGTCCATCGGGTGTAATGCCAATATCATAACCATCTTTTAGTGCCCTGATTCCCTGCATTAAAACCCTTGCGGCATTTCTGTTTGTCGAGCCCTCTATTGTGCCGAGTCCGAAATATTTTATGGTTTTTGAGATTAGCATGCCGTCAAAATGGCTGGAGATTAAAACTTTTGCATGAGGAGTTTTTCTGTATTTTGCGTATAGGTAGGGAAGCATTAAAAGCTCTCCGTGCCAACAAGCAAAGATTGTCGGCTCATCCCCAATCGTCTCTGGGGCGTGAAATACCTTTTTATTGCTCAAATAAATCAATCTGATAAAGAGTGATGCCACAAAAGGAACGATTAAGAGCGCCAATGTCCGAAATATTTTTTTACCCAACAACTTCTCCGGTTAAAATAGTTCTTCCTATCTGAGTGATTTTCACATCTCTAAACTTACCCAAAAGCTCATCGGAACCTTTTACTTTTATAACGATGTTGTTATCGCTTCTTCCGCTGACATGGTACTCTTTATTTAAATCTTCAAAATAGACGTTATAGATTTTACCAAGATGTGTTCTGTTTTTTTCGTCCAGAAGTTCCGTTTGAAGATTTTGCAGTGTAGTAAGCCTATGAGAGGCAACATCTTCATCTACGACATTTGTAAAGTGTTCGGCTTCCGTCTCAGGTCTAGCGGAGTATTTAAATGAGAAGATTTGATCAAATCTGACCTTTCTCACAACATCCAGAGTCTCTTCAAAATCCTCGTCGCTCTCTCCTGGAAATGCTACGATAATATCAGTTGAGATGCTTACCTCAGGGCAGACACTTCTTAGTTTTTCGACACGGTTTAAAAACCACTCTTTGGTATAGCCGCGTTTCATATCTTTTAGCACTTTTGTAGAACCGCTCTGAAGCGGCATATGCATTGATTTGCAGATTTTAGGATTTGAGGCAAACTCCTCTATAAACTCGTCATCCATGTGAAACGGATGCGGTGAGGTAAAACGGAGTCTCTCAACACTCTCTATTTCACTAAGTCTTTTGAGCAGCTCCGTAAAGTTCATCTTCTCATGTTCACCGGAAAATCGGCGTCCGTAATTATTTACGTTTTGCCCAAGAAGAAAAAGCTCTTTTGCACCACTCTGTGCTGCTCTTTTAGCCTCGCGCAAAATAAGCTCTGTAGGGATAGATATCTCATCTCCGCGGGTTTTTGGAACTATGCAGTAAGTGCATGATTTGTCACACCCGATGGAGATATTGATGTAGGCTTTGTATGGAGATGTTCTAAACTCATCAAAAGCAAAAGAGCTCTCATCATAGTTTATATCTACTTCTACGGCTTTATCTCTGTGGAGAACTTCCGTTATTTTAGAGACATTTCTAGCGCCTAAAACAAAACTGACATAAGGCGCTCTTTTAATAATCTCTTCGCCGAGATGCGATGCTGTACAACCGCAGACACCTATCTTTGCACCCTCTTTTTTCTTTTTGTTAAAGACTCCGAGTTCTGAGAATAGTTTTGCTACAGGCTTCTCTCTAACCGAACATGTATTTATCAAAATAAGGTCTGCACTTTTTAAGTCATCGGTAGTCTCATAACCCTCTTTCTCTTTAAGTGCGGCAATCATATGCTCGCTGTCACGAGAGTTCATAGCACAGCCTAATGTTTCAATAAAAAGTTTTTTTGACATTATAAATTCTTAGTTTATGATGTGAACTTGATACATGTACTCGTTATCGGCAAGTCCATACTTAACTTCATTCATATAAAAACTTTTTCCCTTTGTCTCAAAATAGTCCTGAAGCTCTAAAAGGTCTTTATGTGAATTTTCTCTGTCGAAGTAAAAAATCGCGCTCTCCTGCTTCTCTAGAGCAGCCTCTATCTTTTCTAATTCTGCCTTTTTAGGCTTTGTCGTAATATCTGTTCTTGCAAACTTTAAATCCATAATCTCTCCTCATTTATATTAATGCTATATATTTTTGCATTATAGTAAAACTCTACTAAAAATCGTATTAAAGCTATTTTTATGACTATTTTGGTACAATGTCACTCTTCATAAGAAATCCCTAAAAATATTTTAACACTGTTTTTTATGAGACAATTTTGTACAGGATACAGTAATGGAAAAAATTCTAGATATAGTCGATGCAATAGCACATGAAAAAGGTCTTAAACCGGAGAAGGTAAAAGAGGCATTAAAAACAGCATTTATTCAAACCGCAAAAAGGGTAATAAACCAGAAATTTGCTTTTGAAGCAGTAATAAACAACCAAACCAAAACTATTGATGTTATTCAGACGATAACCGTGGTTGCAGATGATGATGAGAGGCTTCAAGATGAGTTTATAGCTCCTGCTTATATATCAATAACCGAAGCAAGAGAGTATGATGATCAGGTAGAACTTGATGACCAACTTCAGATTCCACACGACCTGGAAGAGTATGGCAGAACTGCCGCTTCAACGCTTCACCGTGAGATAGAGTACCATATCCAAAGACTTATAGAAGATGAGATTTTTAACAAATATAAAGCCAAAATCGGGACACTTGTTACCGGCAGAGTAACGAGAGTGGACAACAACAATGCGACATATATTGATATTGATGAAGTTCGTGCGGTTTTACCTATGAAAAACCGTATAAAAGGTGAAGTTTTCAAAATCGGAGACCATCTCAAAGCGGTTGTCCGCCGTGTAAATATGGACAAAGAGAACGGTATCCAAATCGAGCTCTCACGTACATCTCCAAAATTTTTAGAGGAGCTCTTGGCGCTTGAGGTTCCTGAAATTGCAGACGGAACCGTAGTTGTAGAAAAAAGTGCTCGTATACCGGGAGAGAGAGCTAAAGTAGCGCTTATTAGCATGCACCCCCAAGTTGATGCGGTAGGTGCGACGGTCGGAGTTAAAGGCGTTCGTATCAATGCGGTCAGCCAAGAGCTTATCGGTGAAAATATAGATTGTATTGAGTACTCAAGCATCCCTGAACTTTTTATATCAAGGATTATGAGCCCTGCAATTATCTCTAGTGTTGAGATCGTAAAAGATGAGAACGGTGAAGCACAAAAGGCTATCGTATCTCTCTCATCTGATCAAAAATCAAAAGCAATAGGCAAAAACGGTATAAATATTCGTTTGGCTTCTATGCTTAGCGGTCTAAATATAGAGCTTGTAGAGAGTGACAAATCTGAACAAGACGGCAGTGAGAGCAGCAGCGAACAAAAAGAGAGCGTTGACGCATTAGCGGCTCTGTTTTCATAATTTATCCATCAAGACCTAAATTAATTCATAAAATAAAAAGAGTGATGTAATTACGAGGATTGAGTGAGGAAGCATACTTATAGTATGTGACGAATGAAATAACGAAGCAAGTACGTTGCTATTTTTATTTTATTCTCTTGCCATGTACGGATTTAGCTTTAAAAGTATCAAATCCGCTATCATATTACCTAAAAGGGTTAAAAACGCCGTAATCATTAAAGTTCCCATAATTATTGGATAGTCACGGCTCAGGGCGCTCATATAAAAAAGCTGCCCCATCCCCTCAATTCCAAAGATAGACTCCAAAATCACACTTCCTCCTATAAGTCCCGGCAAAGAGAGCCCTAAAAGAGTTATTATCGGCGGCAAAAGATTTGGAAATATGTAGTAGCGAAGCAGCTCTCTTTTGTTCAAACCGCGGGAGAGCGCAAAGTAGTAGTAGTCACTCTTTAGTATCTCCAGTGTCAGAGAGCGGATATAAATTATCATGCTTCCAAGTCCTACAAATATCATAACTCCTACTGGCAAAACAAGATGCCAAGCCATATCAAGGTAGTACTCAACTCCCTCTTTTGGCTCTACCGAGTGCAGACCCGAGATAGGAAACAATCCTAAAGTCAAAGAGAAGAAAATGATAAAAAGAAGTGCCAGATAAAAAGAGGGCATTGAGAACGAAACAAGAGAGACTTGGCGTATGATGTAATCACTCTTTTTTTCATAGTTAAGTGCCGCTTTTATCCCCAAATACAAAGAGATAACAAACACGGCAACAAGTGCAGTTATATTCATGGCTAACGTTACGGGGAGCCGCTTTAGTATCTCGGCACTTACGTCCTGACCAGTTACAAAAGAGATGCCGAAATTTAGACTAACTATATTTATAACCCAGTCAACATACTGCTGAGAGAGCGGTTTGTCGAGTCCATATACCGCTTTTAGTGTGGCAATTGCTTCTTCCGTCATATTGGGGTTTAGCTCCCCTGCTCCAAAAAAACTGTTGGGTGCGGCATGGATTGCTAAAAAAGAGATGATTGAGATAAGAAGAAGCATAAAAAGTATATATGCTATTTTTTTTATTAGTCTGTTCATTGAAAAAATTATAGCTAAAAAAGATCAAAATGAGTCCTACTCATCTTCCCACAAAACAGGAAAGGAGAAGATGAGGAGGGCTCACTCCCCCGGAAGGAGGTCGGGGGATATGAGCTTATAAAAGGGTGTATGGCAGTAACTAGAAATTGTATGTTAGATAAATCTGAATATGATTAGTGTCATTATCAGTATTTGCTACATTGTCTTTTTGATTATCCATAATAAATGCTACAGAAGTATCCAGTGGGCCAAATGACTTAGATGCAACAAGAGCAATCTCAGTCACCTCAGTATCAACTGCTGCACTTGGGTTAATATCAGCAGCGTAGTAACCAGCAAGCAGATCAATACCAGCAACAGTTGCCTCAACAGTTAAAGAGTAAGACTCTGCACCGGTTGCAGATACATTACCGTATGCCCACCACATTTCAGTATATAATTTAGACTGACCTGTAGTAGTCGCAACGTTAGCTAAGCCAAGAGTACCTTTATCATCTACATCAGAGTATGCAACTTTAACGGTTGCAACATCTTTAGCTTCATAACCAAGCATTACAGCAAACGCTTCGTCTTCATCAGAATTATTTACTTCAACTTCAGTATATTGAGCACCTGCTAAGATACCGCCAACATTTAAGTCTGCTTGAAACCAAGTAGCTGTCGCAAGTTGTTGTAGACTATAATACCAAGCTTGAACAGTTAAAGGCTTAATTGTGTTATTTACAAGACCTGCAACATAAACACCGTTTGTTCCGAAAGTATTAAACTTACCGCCCTGAGAAGTTATTCCAGCTTGAGCAGCACCGCCTTCAATACCACCGAATACATTAATATCATTTAATGTTCCAGGAGCAAGTGGAGCACCTGTGCTTTTTGGATCCCAGCTCGACCCGTTGTGCTTACCTACATATGTAGCAACTAAAGTTGTATCAGGAATGCTTTGGTTGATTAAAACAGCAGCTTCAAAAGTATTTTGGTCAATTCCCCAAGTCTCTGTAAATGCCAAAGGAGTATCAAGTGCCTGACGACCAACTTTTACAGTAGTATCAAACGCAGAACCTGCAACCCATAACTCACCAAGGAAAAATGCATCATCAAGCTGTTTTCCGCCAAGTTCACTAGCAAAACTAGAACCAGAAGCATCCGATATAGTATGTACATTTGACCAAGTATTATCTACCAGATTATTCTCTAAACCTAATGTAGTAACATAAGTACCTTTTACACCTGCAGAGACACCTTTAGTTAAGTCTGTAGTTAACTCTAAGTTAGCAGCAGCATTTCCATAAGCACCTTCAGAGTCAAAAAATGACGGCTTTGTTCCGCCAAGAACACTTTTATAAGTACCAACATCGCTATCCATTGTTCCGTAAAATAGTTTTACATCACCAGAAACTTTTGTGTTTTCAATTGCAAATGCAGTTGAACCTATTAGCATTGCTGCTACTAAACTTAATTTTGTTAATTTCATATCGCTTCTCCTAGTTTTAATATTGTCAACAGTTTGTCAATATGTTGTCATCATAATGTCATATTTATCTTTAAATTAAGATTAACTTATGAGAATAAACTAATATTTTTTATAAGATTGTTATTTATTTTCTGTATACTTGCATTATGAAAAACATTATTATGACAATATTGGCAGTTACACTCTTTAGCGCATGTAGTAAAGTGGATGGGGTAAACCCATCTCAGAACCAAGCACTAAATAGCGTTTCTGGCAAAACAGAGAAGAAAAAGAGTGGCTATATGCAACAAAAGCTAGACAAGTGGCTAAATAAAGAGTGGTCACCCGTTGTCGAGGGTATTAAAGGCGAAAACGGTACTTCAAAACTTGTCGAGGTCAAAACTGGCACACTTCTAAAAGAGATGACTAAAGAGGAAGTGATAAAGCAAAAAGAGGTGCAAGAGAAGTATAGCAACGAAGATAGAAACTTTACATTGCAGGAGTATGTTGAGAAAATGGCACTCTATAACAGCACGCACGCTTCGGACGAGGATGAGTCTCACGCTCAAAAAATAAACTCAATGCCTGCTATAGGCAATAAAAAATAGAACTATACTCCCCTTGGGGGAATATAGTTCTGTGTTAAAAAGCAAAACTAACGGTAGCTACGACATTCTCTTCATCAGAACTAGAGTCACTCTCATGATTAAAATCAATATATGCGACACTTAAATCAAATTTCTCAAATGACCTGTTTAGTCCTGCCGAATAGTTGGTACCCATGTTGTCATAGTCGCCATAACTAGCACTAAACCCTATCTCATACGGCAGGTTGATTGAAGCACCGACCTCCCAATAATCCTCAGAATCTAACTCATCAGTCTCAATACCGACGCTATATTTTGCGCTGAGACCAAACTTTTCCCACTCTTTACTCAATCCAAAATAGAGCTCTGCAAAGTTATACTCATCTGACATATTTGGATAAATATACCCTATCGCTCCAATATCAAAACCGACACCTTCGAGTTCGCCTGCATATCCTGCATAAACATCCGCTTCCAAAGAATTTTTCCCATCTCCAAACTCTACATTTGAGCCCCAGACACCTGCATACAAACCTTTGTACTCCAAATCAACTCCGCCTTGAATTGCCGGAGAGTCTTTTGTCTGCGTCATCCCTCTCCAGACATAGTTACTTGTTAGTGCCATATTTGCGCTCACACTAACACCGGATTTCTCAGCCTCTGCAAATATAGAAGTTGCTAGCAATGCTGTAATTACACTTAGTTTAAGAAGTTTCATCTTTTATCCTTTTTTTTGATTGTGATATTATTGCACATGAATTAAATTAATATTGATAAAAATAGATTAAAAATTAGGCAGTTTATTGGAGAAATTTTAACGCGGTTGTTAAAAAGCTTAAAACATATCTGCTTTAAGCTTTTAAAAATATTTATTGGTGTCTACTTCACGTCCCAAGCAAGAACAGTTTTACCCTCTGGAGTAGTCTCAGCTGCAGCCATACCCATGATGTTATATCCATTGTCCACATAGTGAACTTCGCCCGTAACACCCGAAGCCAAGTCACTCAGCAGATACATAGCAGAGTTGCCGACCTGCTCAGTTGTCACATTTTTCTTAAGAGGTGAGTTTGTCTCATTCCAGTTTAAAATCTGTTTAAAGTCGCCTATTCCCGCAGCAGCCAATGTTCTGATAGGTCCCGCAGAAATAGCGTTAACTCTCTGCCCCTTTTTTCCAAGCTCAACTGCCATGTATCTAACGGTTGATTCAAGTGCTGCCTTTGCAACGCCCATAACATTGTAATTTACTATATATTTTGGTCCGCCTAAATATGAGAGAGTAAGGATAGATGCATCATCGCTTAAGACGGATTCTAAACGGTTTGTCAAGTCTATTAAAGAGTAGACGGAGATATCCATGGCAATCTGAAATGCCTGTTTTGTAGTTTTCATAAAAGGCTCACTAAGCGCCTCTTTTGGAGCAAATGCAACGGAGTGAACCAAAAAATCGATCTTGCCGAAATCTTTGGCTATTAGTGAAGCGATATTTGCCATATGCTCATCGTTTGAAACATCCAGTTCGTACACTTTGTCACTTCCAAAAGATGCTGCCAGCGGCTCAACTCTCTTTTTGAGCGCATCGTTTAAGTATGTAAACGCTAACTCTGCGCCCTGCTCATGACACGACTTTGCTATTCCATACGCTATCGACTTATCGTTTGCCAAACCTACTATTAAACCTTTTTTGCCCTTCATTACCATTTATATCTCTCCTATTATTTTATTTTGAACAATGTCGGAAGTAATTCCGCCATTTACGCTAGCCGCTATGGCACTAAAGCGACGCGTTACGCGTCAAGTAGTAATCCCTATTTGTTTAATACACTTGCATATTCACACATTGTACAAAAATGTTCCGCATAGAGTGCGGCACTGCCTACTAAAATACCCTCAACGCCATCAAGCGCCAAAACTTCCTTGGCGTTTGTAACTTTAACGCTTCCTCCATAAAGTAGAGGAGCCGATGATTTTTTCTTCAGTTCTGCATGTATCGCTACGATATCCGCATTTGTTGGAGTAAGCCCGGTTCCTATCGCCCAAACAGGCTCATAAGCTACAATGAGATTTTCATACGATGTGTCTATACCCTCGTACTGCGCAGAGATATACTCCATCATGCTCTCAAATCCGGCTTCTCTTATCTCCAGCGGCTCGCCGACACAGTAGATAATCTTAAAGCCGAGTTCTTTATAAAAGTTAAACTTTTTTATAAGTTCTTCTTGCGCCTCGCCTAAAATATGTCTTCTCTCGCTATGACCGATGAGAATAGTTTTTATGCCAAACTCTTCCAGCTGCTCGTAGCCGATTTCGCCTGTAAATGCGCCGTTAATCGTAGGATAAGCATTTTGCACACCTACAACTACGGCTCCTACATGTAAATTTAAACTTGAAGTTGCAGGAAAAATAAAAACCTCTTGAGAGATGCTGTTTTTGCTTAAAAAGCTCTCTACCTCGTTTATGTATTTGAGAGTTTTCTCTCTTGTAAGATTTGTTTTTAAATTTGCTGCAATAATCATAACTTAACCATCCGTAATAACTAAAGATGCCACACCTGGTAAAACTTTGCCCTCAAGCAGTTCCAAAGAAGCTCCGCCGCCTGTTGAGATAAAGGTCATCTCATCATCAACGCCTATTCTTTGAACCAAATCCGCCGTATCGCCGCCGCCTACAACAGTTGTAGCGTAGCTGTCGGCTACAAAGTGAGCTATCTCGTTTGAGCCTCTTGCAAATTTATCCATCTCATAAACCCCCATGGGACCGTTCCACAGAACAGTCTGAACATCGCCTAAAACCTCTTTGTAAAGTTTCACGGTTGCAGGTCCAATGTCAAGACCCATCCAGCCTTTTGGAATCTCCTGAGCAGATGTTATCTTTATAATGGAATCCTCGGCAAATTTTTGGGCCGCGACAACATCTACGGGAAGATAAAATTTAACACCGAGCTTTTTTGCCTCATCCATGATATGTCCCGCATCTTCAAGCAGATCGTCCTCAACAAGCGAAGCACCGATATCATGTCCCAACTTTTTTAAAAACGTAAACGCCATACCGCCGCCGATAAGAACTTTATCTACTCTTGGAAGAAGATTTATAAGTGCTTCAAGCTTGCCTGAAACCTTTGAACCGCCTACTATAGCCGCAAAAGGACGAACAGGATTTTGTATCAGTTTGCCAAAAAACTGTATCTCTTTTTGAAGCAAAAATCCGGCTGCTTTATGCTTAGAATCAAAAAAGTGTGTTATTCCCTCAACTGATGAGTGCGCACGATGACTAACTCCAAACGCGTCGTTTATATAAAAATCAGCCATTGAAGCCAACTTTTTAGAGAGCTCTACATCATTTTTTGTCTCACCCTCTTCGTAACGGAGATTTTCCAAGAGCAGAACCTCTCCTTCTTGCAAGGATGCCGCTTTTGAAAGTGCATCTTCCCCGACTACATCTTTTGCCAAAACAACTTCTCTCTTTAGCAGATGCTGAATTCTTCTAGCAACGGAGATGAGCGAATATTTTTCAACCATCTGCCCCTCCGGACGCCCAAGATGAGAGCCAAGCACGACTGCGCAATCTTGATCAAGACAGTAGTTTATAGTAGCAAGAGCAGAGCGTATACGTCGGTCGTCGGATATATTTCCAAACTCATCCATAGGTACATTAAAATCGCATCTGATAAAAACTTTCTTGCCTGCTAAATCTAAATTTTTAATATTTAAAAGTTCCAAATTCCATCCTATTTGCTGATATGCAGAGCCATGTCCAGAAGTCTTGTCGAGTACGCCCACTCATTGTCATACCATGCCATGACTTTGAGCATATTGCCGTCAATTACCTGAGTCAAATCCTCTGCAACGATAGAGCTGTAATCACATCCGACGAAATCCTGAGAGACTCTCATCTCTTTATCCATAAGAATAATTCCCTTAAGATAGCCCTCGGCAGCTTCATTAAGCACTGTCGTTACTTCCTCTTTTGTAGTGTTTTTCTTTACGATTACATTTAAATCTACCATAGAGACGTTAGGTGTCGGAACACGAACGCTCTGTCCGTGAAGCTTTCCTTGAAGCTGAGGAAGAACTAGTCCGATAGCTTTTGCGGCACCGGTAGTCGTCGGAATCATATTGATAGCGCCTGCACGTGCGCGTCGTTTATCTTTTGAGTGCTTTACATCTAAGATATTTTGATCATTTGTATATGAGTGGATTGTCGTCATAAGACCTTTTTCTATCCCAAAAGCATCATCAAGCACTTTTGCTATAGGACCAAGACAGTTTGTCGTACATGAAGCATTAGAGACTATATTTTGCCCGGCGTATAGATGTTCGTTTACGCCGATAACAAATGTAGGAGTGTCATCTTTTGCGGGAGCCGAGAAAAGAACTTTTTTGATTCCGTTATTTATATGAATCTGAGCATCTTTTTGACTTAAAAATACGCCTGTACACTCCAAAACTATATCTGCACCGCACTCGGCAAATTTGAGGTTTTTTGGATCGCGATCACTAAAAACCCTAATATTTTTGCCGTCAATCGTGATGTTCTCATCATCAATCTGCACTACTTTACTCTTAAATGTTCCATGAACAGAGTCGTTTTTGAGAAGATAGAGCATCATATCTATACTTGCCATATCATTTATAGCTACAATCTCTACATCATCTCTTGTTGCAGCAATTCGAGCTACACAGCGACCGATTCTACCAAATCCGTTAATTGCTATCTTTAGTGCCATTATATTTCCTAATAAAATAAAAATTGGGCAATTTTACCTAAAGTTAGTTATAATTCGCTTTAAATATGGATACAATCGCACTTTTTGGCGGTTCATTTGACCCGCCGCATATTGGTCACGAGGCAATAGTTAAGGCTTTGAGAGAATTCAAAGAAATTGACAAGGTTATAATAATGCCTACATATCTAAATCCGTTCAAGTCAAATTTTTATGCTCCTGCATCTCTTAGAGTAGAGTGGTTAAAAGAGATATTTAAAGAGTATAAAAATGTCGAGATTTCAGAGTATGAAGTTTTACAAAAAAGACAAGTAACAACAATCGAGAGCGTAAAGCATCTATTAAAGAGTTATAAAAAAATATATCTTATAATCGGTGCCGACAACCTCTCTTGCCTTGAGGAATGGGATAGATATGATGAGCTTAAAGAGTTAGTTACTTTTATAGTAGTTCCAAGAGACAATATTGAGATTCCAGAGCATTTTTTAAGACTCGATGTTGATGAGAAAATATCATCAACAAAGCTTAGAGAGTGTGTTGAGATCTCAAAACTGCCAAAAAAATGCGCAAAAGAGATATATAATTTTTACAAGGAAAACTATTGCAAAACAGAATAGAAAAAATAACCGAAGTCCTAGACCAAAACAAAGCAGAAAACATAGAGGTTTTTGACCTTAGAGAGAAAAACTACTTTGTAGATTATGCAATTATCGCATCATCACTCGGCTCAAGACATACGATGGCTCTTTTAGATCATCTAAAAACTGAGCTTAAACCTGCAGAAAAATTTATCAACGTAGATGAGAGCAGTGACTGGATTGTTGTTGATTTAGGAGATATCCTAATCCATATCATGACACCTGAATACAGAGTGAAATACGACATGGAGAGTTTTTTAAGCTCTCTAGCCGAGGGCAAAGAGGGTATGCCTCTTTAAAAAACAGTTATCAACTCAAGAGGAGAAAAGCGACTCTAACAATCCTTTCTTTTTCTTTTGAGGCTCATAAGGTTTTACCCTCTCATCTACAAAATTTGGATCGCCCTTTTCAAAAACTTCTTGAGAAACTCTCTTAATGCTTTTTTTAGGTTTATCTTCCTTGACATATCCGTTATCTACCGAGCCCATGGCTCCATGTGGAATACACATCTTCTCTCCTACTATTAAATCTCATATAATTTGAACAAAGTCCAAATTATATTCAGTCACTAAAGCTTTGCCTGCGGCAAGGAGGAGTCATTTTGACTCCTCCTTATGAGATTATTTCACTATTATTGCAGAAGAAAAGTAAAGAGTATGTAATCTTTATTACATAAGTATAAACTTAAGACTCCAATCTTTTGCGTATAATATCCGCTACACGAAAAGCGTTCGCATAAATAGTCCATGTATAAGGCACACTTCCTCCCGTAGGCATAAAACTCGCATCTGTTACATAAAGGTTCTCTAGCGCATGCGCTTTGCAGTTTTTATCAAGCACTGATGTTTGAGGATTCTCTCCAAATCTGCAGCCGCCTGCCACAAGATTTGGCGGAGGTGCAGAAGAGATAGAGTAACTTATCTCAGAGGCTCCCATTTTCTCCAACACCTGCACCGCTTTTTTTGCCAAGTCATTGCCGACTTCTCTATCATGAGGATGGCTGTAGAGATGTATTACACCAACGGGGATGCCGTACTTATCTCTAACCTCTTCCTCAATGCCCACAAAACACTCATCTGTAGGAAGCCAGTCATTAAAAACTTCAAAATTCAAAACTCTTGAAGTCGTAAGCT
>NZ_JACUTS010000140.1 GCF_014859695.1 Sulfurimonas sp.
TGTGTGTTATAAGAAAAAGTGATTATTTACGCACCCAAATTTTTCATTAAGTCGCGAGAGTCCTAACGGTATTGTAAATCATGTAAAATTTATAAACTACACAACTGAGGATATATTAGAAGGCTCGACTGTTATAGAATTCGAAGAAGAAGTGTTAAAAGGGGAACTTTCACTTTCCTGCAAGCCACTTAAAAATATCCTTGAAAAAGGAATTGCTCAACATGTAAAATACTATGATAAGAATAATATGCCGGTTGCTCAAATCAGTATAACTCATGAGTTATGCAAGTCATATTATTGAGTATGTATAGCTAAATAAGAAGAAGGTTGAATATGAAAAGGTTGATTTTAAAATCACGTATAGGTGTTATGAGTTTAGTAGTTGCTGTTTCTTTGACAGGTTGCTTTGAAGAGAAGGTTCGATGCAATAATGATGAAGCTATATCTTTGGTTAAAGAATTGATATTTGATAATCAAGAAAATGTAGTTTTTGATAATGTTTTATTAATGGACAGGAAGCGAGAATTAAAAAATGAACCAACAGATAATGAGTTTGTAACAAATATGATACTTAATGGCCAAATGGACGGAATGGGACTTATGGCAATACAGATACAAAAAGGGCAAGGTGATAGTGCAATTGCAAAAAAATACAAATTATTGATGGGTGAAATAAATTCTGTAAAAATTGCGATTCAGGATATTGTGACAATTAGTAAAGATAAAGAAATAAATAAAGTTCAGTGCCAAGCCTCTTCAAACATTAGTTACAGTATTGGCACATACCCTTTTGACCTAATATATACGGTGCAAACAACAGATGATGAAAAAAAGTTATTAGTAAATATAGAGTCATTTGAAGCTCAATAAGTAGTATCTATTTGTAATACTAAAAAAATATCCTATAATTGTGATACAAAAAGTGGTGCATTGTGATACTTTTTTTATTGTACAAATAGTTAGAATCCCTAAAATAGGGTGTTGTGAGACTTTTTGATGTGTAGCGGTCGTTTCCTCTCATCCGCACCATCTACTTTTAAACCTCTAAAATACAACACTTCAAAGAAAATCTCAAACTCATTGTTCCAAAAATGTTAAACTATCACCAATTCTAATATCAAGTGCAATTTTGACGTAAAACTTATCTTTTGTTATTTGCATTAACTATTTTTGAACTTTTTTTGCCTCTTTATAAAACTTATCAAGCCCTTTTTTTGCTTTTTTGTCTACATCGTACGATATATGTTTTAGGTAGTTTAAAATATCATGATGGGATACTTTTGTTCTCTTAGATGCTTCATCCAAAATATACCTTGGGATTTTTACTCTTCTTTTTAGGAAATTTTTTTCAATTTTTTTATAAAGCGTTTTTTCTTTGTGGTAGCATAAAAGTGCGAAAACAAAAGGGAGTTTGTATTTTTCACTCCATGTTTTTGCCAAATCCGTATGCGGTTTGTTCTGCAGATAGTATCGCAGAGCTTTGTCGCCAATAAGAACTTCGCCTTGAATGTTTAAGATTTTTGCAAGCACGTTTGAGGTCTCTGACTCTGTGTCGCTCACATCTTTCTCATGAGGGATAACTAAAACGCTGAGCACCTCTTTTTTTGCGACAATCCCAAGGTTTACATGTTTTTGCCCTTTTGCTCTGATGCTTGAGATGAAGGCTGCATCTACCTTTCTTGAGATAAATTTTTGGTTTGTTTTTGCAGGAACACCTCTGTAGTACTGCATGCTCATGCTCTGTTGAGAACTTTTTGTAAAACGCTTCATAAAGACATGAAAAGGTAAAAGATTTAAATACTCTATTTTGCCAAAAACCAAAGCGCTCTCCATAAATATTAAGTCTGAAATTATACATGCCTTAGCTTATTTTGATATAATCGCAGCATAAAAAAATAGTTTTGGGAGCAGTCTTTATGGTACGAGTGGAATTTTTAGGTCCAATACAAAAAGAGCCTTTGGAGTTAGAGATAACAAACTTAAACGAGTTGGCAAAAATACTCCAAGAGGATGAGTCCATGAAAGAGTGGCTTGAAAATTCTGCAGTTGCCGTAAATGATACGCTCGTCAGCAGCAGAGACGTTGTGCTAAAAGACGGTGACAGAGTCGCTCTTCTTCCACCAGTTTGTGGAGGGTAAGATATGCTTTACCTTTATGACGGAGCTCTTGACGTTCCTGAAATATTAAAAGAGTGGTACGAGCAGGAAGCAAAAAGCAACTACGGCGCATATATCCCTTTTGTGGGAACTGTTAGAAGCGAAGATAATATAGAAGGGCTTAGTTTTGACATCTATGAACCCATTTTAAACTCTTGGTTTGAGGCATGGCAGAAAAAGGCTGAAGCTAAAGGTGCGGTTATAAAAATGGCGCACTCCAGAGGCGATGTTATGCTTCATGAGTCCTCATATATAGCTGCAGTTTTCTCTCCAAAAAGACGTGTGGCATTGGAGTTTATAGATGAGTTCGTCGAGGATTTTAAAGCATCTGCTCCTATTTGGAAATACGATTTAAAGGGCGGCAAAAGAGTATATGCACTTGATCGCTCAACTGCAATTAAAGGGAGCGGAATTTTAAAATGAGCCTACTATCCTATGAAACAAGTCAAAATATGCTTGACTTATTACATGTAAACGCATCAAGAAGTCAAAATGTGCCGCTTAGCTCATCTCTTGGAAGAGTTTTGGCACAAGATATCGTCGCAGAGTTTAACGACCCTCAGTTTCCTACCGCTTCAATGGATGGCTATGCCGTTATGC
>NZ_JACUTS010000042.1 GCF_014859695.1 Sulfurimonas sp.
CCCAGCGTTATGGATATTATGGATCTAAATATGTCATGCAAAAAGTCGGATGTTGCCAAAGAGGTCATAAGAAGAAAAAAGACAAACACCCCGTACCCTATAAGAGCAACAGCGACCAAAGCCAGTGCCGTGGAGCCGAAAAAGTAGATAATCCGCTTTACCTTGTCATGAAAGCTGTTGTACTCTATGAGCTTAAGCTCTTCCAATAGAATAATAAGATCTATATCAAAAATATAGTATGTGGAGTTTATAAAATGAACGATGGATATGCTTGCTTTGCCTGTTTTATAATGGATGTATGGATTTGATATGTAGATTCCATTTTCATCTAAGCGCAGCTTCACAAAATAGTGACTCTTGTCGCTTCCAATGTGAGAGGCATCTGATCCTTTTCTAAACATGATAGGAGTTGTCTGTTTATACTCACAGTCTACTCCGTACATCAGCTGAATATAGCGGTACTGTTTTAGTATGTTTTGTGCTTCTGACATGTAGTCTTTTGGGAAACTCTCAATGAGTCTTTTGACAAAATAGTCTACATTTATTTTTTGTTTTCTATATATATTTATTACTTCTTTCATCTTGTTCCACCTTTTATAAAAAAATTTCAATACATTATCGCTAAAAAATAATTATAATGCAAAAGATTTAGAGCTTATTTCTTTGAAACACAGAGACATTTTTCTTAAGCTAAATTAAATATTAAAAATAGGTTACCATTTTACACATTTTATAGAACCAAAAACCAAAATTATGATATTTAATGCCAATGCTACGTTCATGCTATTTTCCTATTTTAGGATTAGGGTGATAATAAAAGGGAGAGGTATGAAAAAGGAGATAGCGCTTAGTATTGCGGCAATGGGATTTGCTGTATCAACCACTGCTCTTAGCGCGGCAGAAGATTTAAACAGCATGTTTTCCGAGGGAAAAGCCAGCGGACAACTTCGCATGTTTTATATAGATAGAGAGTATCAGGGGAGTGCGGGAAACCAAACTCACAGAGGTTCTACTGCAGTAGGCGGACACTTGAAGTATGAGACCGCGGAGTTAAACGGAGTTAGTTTGGGTGCCGCATTTTATACTACACATGAAGTAGATTCTCGCAGAACTGTAGATCCGACACTTTTTGGCAAGGGTAATGAGGGCTACTCGATTCTTGGCGAAGCTTATCTGCAGTATAAGCATGAAAACACGACATTCAAAGGCGGTCGCCAAAAGTTGGTAACTCCGATGCTAGGCGATGATGATGCGAGAATGATTCCAAACCTCTTTGAAGCGTATCTGCTTACAAACAGAGATATCCCAAACACAATATTGACACTCGGTCATGTAACAAAATTTGCGCAGGGAACTTTCGGCAGGGTATATAATGCCGCAGCTAATGCTCCAAATGCGCTTTTGTCGGCTACTTCCGGTTACTCTTACGATGACAGTTTAAATCATGTCGGAAGTTTTACAAATGTCGGGACGTATGCGTTTGATGAAAAAACAGACGGTATCACTATGGCTTCGGCTACATATATAGGGATTGAAAATCTCAAACTTCAGCTTTGGGACTACTATGCTCATGACATCATGAACACTATCTACGGCGAGGCAAACTACTCATGGAAGTGTCTTGTAACCGATGCGCTAAAGCCCTACGCCGGTGTGCAGATTATCAAAGAAAACTCTGTAGGCGATGAGTTTGGCGGAGAGATAGACAGTCTATACGCTGCAGCAAAATTTGGCGTAAAAGTAGAAAATTTTGACCTTTCGTTTGCGTACTCTAAAACAGGCAAAAACAGTGCAGCGGAGGCAGCTGATGGTGGTGTAACAAATGCTATCATCTCTCCATGGGGCGGTATGCCGGCATATACCCAGGGAATGGTAACACGTCACATGTTCTTAGCGGGAACAGAAGCGGCAAAAGTGGTGGCATCATATAACTTTAAAGATATGGGTGCTAACCTTACAGCAGTTGCATACTATACAGAGTTTGATATGGATGCAAACAGCGGATACGGCGATGAGAGAACAGCAAGTGAAGCTGGATTTGATGCTATATACAACCCAAAGGTTGTGAAAAATCTTCAACTTCGCCTACGCGGGAACTTTCCAAGAGCGTTTGCACAGAGTGCAGCCGGAAAAACAGGCTGGAATGAGTACAGATTTATCGCAAACTACAATTTTTAAGGAGAATTAGATGCAAAAAGAGATGGTTGAAAAGATTAAAAACGATCCAAATTATCAAGAGTTGGTTTCAAAAAGAAGCTCATTTTCCATAAAACTTACAATAATAATGCTGGTGGTCTACTTTGCATTTATATTAACCATAGCGTTTGAGCCTTCACTGTTGGGAACGCCTCTCTCAAGCGACACTGTTACAACGGTTGGTATTCCTGTTGGAATGGCTGTTAT
Organism: Sulfurimonas sp.; assembly: GCF_014859695.1. Classification (GTDB taxonomy): domain Bacteria; phylum Campylobacterota; class Campylobacteria; order Campylobacterales; family Sulfurimonadaceae; genus Sulfurimonas. The sequence goes on from NZ_JACUTS010000042.1 coordinate 2,404, forward strand.
ATTTTTTGCTTTTATCTTAACCGGTATATATACAAAAAGAGCAAACGGCGAATTTGATGATTTAAACAACAAAATTAAAGAATCGGTAAGGGAAAAGTAGATGATGAGTAGAATATTTTTATTTTTAATCCTCGGGACGGTAGGAGTTTTTGCAGCAGGTGCGATTGAAGGCGAAGCTATAAAAAAAGATCTTAACGTTCCTGCGATTGTAATGTTTGTGATCTTTGTAGGTGCCACTTTAGGCATAACATACTGGGCGGCAAAACGTACAAAGAGTGCAAAAGATTTCTACACGGCAGGCGGCGGAATTACCGGTTTTCAAAACGGTATGGCGATTGCGGGCGACTACATGTCGGCGGCATCATTCCTTGGAATATCTGGACTTGTATATCTTAACGGTTATGATGGTCTTATCTACTCTATAGGATTTTTGGTCGGTTGGCCGATTATACTCTTTATGATTGCAGAACCTCTGAGAAATCTTGGTAAGTACACTTTTGCAGACGTCGCGTCATACAGACTTAGACAGACTCCTATCCGTATTTTGGCGGCATCGGGCTCTATTGCAACGGTAATTTTGTATCTTATTGCTCAAATGGTCGGTTCAGGCAAGCTTATTCAGCTTCTTTTTGGACTTCAGTATGAGGTGGCTGTAATCATCGTCGGTGTCTTGATGATACTTTATGTAACTTTTGGCGGAATGCTGGCAACTACTTGGGTTCAGATTATAAAAGCATTTTTACTGCTCTCGGGTGCTACATTTATGGCAGTCGCAGTTATGGCGCACTACAACTTTAACTTTGGAGAACTTTTTGCTCATGCAACAGAGTTAAAAGGCATAGAGATTATGAGCCCGGGTGGTCTTGTAAGCGACCCTGTATCGGCAATTTCACTTGCGGTCGCGCTCATCTTCGGTGTTGCGGGTTTACCTCATATACTTATGAGATTTTTTACGGTAAGTGACGCTAAAGAGGCAAGAAAGTCGGTCTTTTATGCGACAGGCTTTATCGGTTACTTCTATATACTCACGTTTATTATCGGTTTTGGTGCTATTGTTATGGTCTTTCAAAATCCTCAGTACCTAGACCTTGCAAAACAGGCTATAGATGGCGGATATCCGATATTTGGCGGAAACAATATGGCGGCTATTCACCTAAGTCATGCAGTCGGTGGAGACTTCTTCCTAGGCTTTATCTCAGCAGTTGCTTTTGCTACGATTTTGGCGGTTGTCTCAGGTCTGACACTCGCAGGTGCTTCCGCAATCTCTCACGACCTTTATGCGTCTGTAATTAAAAAGGGTCAAGTTGATTCGATTACAGAGATGAAGGTCTCTAAAGTGGCTACCGTTGTTTTGGGAATAGTTGCAATTATAATGGGTATCTTATTTGAGCAGCAAAACATCGCTTTTGTTGTAGGTCTTGCGTTTGCTATTGCGGCATCTGCGAACTTTCCTATTCTTTTCCTTTCAATGTACTGGAGAGGATTAACTACTCGCGGTGCGGTAATCGGCGGTAGTCTTGGTTTGGCAACTGCTGTCATTCTTGTAATACTCGGTCCGATTGTATGGGTTGATATATTGGGAAATGCAACTGCAATCTTTCCTTATAAATATCCGGCACTCTTCTCTGTAATAGTGGCATTTTTAGGAACATACATCTTCTCTGTAACAGATAACTCACAGGGGGCAAAAGATGAGGCAGAGGCTTTTGAAGCTCAATACATAAGAGCGCAGACAGGTATCGGCGCAGAGGGTGCTTCTGAGCACTAAAATGAGAGAAAATATAAAAGGAGGAGCGGATTTATGAGCATACTTGATCAGAGAAAACTTATAGAGTCTATCCACCCTTTTGAGCTTTTAAGCCCGATTACTTTGGATAATCTTATGAAGAAGATTGACATAGCTTACTACCCAAAAGAGACGCTTCTTATCTCAAAAAATCTTCCATCCGTTGCCTTTTATATCATCATAAAAGGCTCGGTAAAAGAGATGATAGACGGGGAGATTTACACGCTCTTCAATGCGGGAGACAGCTTTGACGCGGATGCGCTCATCTATGAGAAGGCAAACGGCGATTTCATAGTAGAAGAGGATCTGATCTGCTATGAGATAAAAAAAGAGGATTTTATAGACCTCATGCAGGACAAAAGCGTTCAGGGATTTTTTTTAAAAGATTTTATAGAGCGTCATCAACATCTAAAAAACTACTCTTCACAAAGCGAACTTACTCCGTTTTTAATAGCAAGAGTCCGCGATATTTTTCTGCATAACGCATGCATAGTAGATGAAAAAGAGTCGATTAAGAGTGCTCTAAAAAAGCAAAAAGAGCTAAAAACAAACGTTATCATAGTGAAGTACAGAGATGATTTTGGAATCGTCACGGACACTGACTTGAGAGAGAGGGTTTTACTGGGCGGAATCTCCACAGAAGATGAGATTCATAAAATTGCTACGCATAATCTCATCACCATAGAAAAAAACGACTTTTTATTTAACGCGCTTTTGCTTATGACTCAAAAAGAGATAAAGAGGGTAGTGGTAAAAGAGGATGAGAAGATAGTCGGTGTTTTAGAACAGCTTGATTTGCTTAGTTATTTTGCAAACCACTCGCACCTCATAGCCGTGCAGATAGACAAAGCGCAAAAATTTGACGACTTAAAAGCACTTGGAGGTGATTTTAAAAACCTTATAGTCTCACTTAGAGCTAAAGGGGTCAAGGTAAGATACATAACAAAGCTCCTCTCCTCTTTAAATGAAAAAATATATAAAAAACTCTTTGAGATGTGTGTAGAAGAGAGTCTGCAAAAAGATTGCGCCCTTGTTCTCATGGGAAGCGAAGGCAGAGAAGAGCAGACCATAAAGAGTGACCAGGACAACGCACTTGTTATCAGAGACGGTGTAGATGTGGAGCTATTTAGAGAACCAATGATGGAGTTAAACAGACAGCTGCTTGAACTTGGATTTCCAAAGTGTAGCGGAGATGTGATGGTAAGCAATGAGTTTTGGCGAAGAAGTGTGGCTTCATATAAATCTCTTATAGACAAATGGACCTATGACATGAGTGATGGGAGTGTTCAGAACTTAAGCATATTTTTGGACTCAAAATGCGTGGTCGGAGATTGCTCTTTGCTTAAAGAGTTGAGAGCGCATCTTCACAATAACTTCTATGCAAGAGATGATGTTTTAGCACACATCGCAAAAGCGATTTTGAACTTTGACACTCCGCTCTCTATATTTTCGGGGTTTGTTATAGAAAAAGAGCATAACAATAGACTTGACTTAAAAAAGGGCGGTATTTTTGCTCTGGTTCACGGCGTAAGAACGCTAAGTCTTAAACATGCCATTGACGCAACAAACACTATTGAGAGAATCAAAGAGCTAAACAACATTGGTGTTATAGACAAAACATTTGCTACTGAGCTGATTGAGAGTTTTGACACGCTTAGTTCTATCCGCCTCAAAGCGATGCTGGAGGCAAAAAATATTGAAGAGAGCAACTACATTAACCCTAAGAAGTTGGAGAAAATTGATAGAGATCTGTTAAAAGACAGCTTTAAAATCATAAATAAATTTAAAAAATTTATGAGTTTCCATTTTCATCTAAATATGGTTGTTTAGCGATGTTTGATTTTATCTCCAAGTTTAAAGTCAATAAAAATCGTAAAAAGCTCAAAGACAAAAATTTTGAGTTTCTCTTTGAAGAGGACATAAGCGGAGAGTTCGTTGTCATAGATACCGAAACAACGGGACTCAATCCAAAAAAGGATGAGATACTCTCAATCGGTGCCGTAAAGATTAAAGATAACAAAATTCTTACGTCACAAACTTTTGAGGTTTTTTTGAAAAACTCCAAAGAGATAAGCTCAAACAGTATCAAGATTCACGGGATTCGTCCGTTTGATTTAAAGGATGCAAAAACAACAAAGGAGGGCATTGTAGAGTTTTTAAATTTTGTGGGTTCAAGACCACTTGTAGGATACTATTTGGAGTTTGACGTAAGCATGATAAACAAGTACACTAAAGAGATGCTCGGCATAACTCTTCCAAACAGAATGATTGAAGTATCTGAAATATATTTTGACAAAACGATTTCATTGATTCCTCAAGGAAATATTGATTTACGGTTTGATACAATACTTAAAAGTTGCAATATCCCAAATATGGGAGCGCACAATGCCGTCAACGACGCTATTATGACGGCTATGATATACCTAAAACTAACTTCTGCCTCGAATAGAGGCAAGCTTTAGTGCCACAGCGGCTAGCGTAGATGGCGGAATTACTTCCGACATCGTTTAAAATTAAATAAGAACAAGGAAGCAGTAATGAAAAAAGAGATATTTAAACCAAGCAGAGAGTTTGCAAAAGATGCAAGAATAAAAAATATGTGTGAATATCAGGAGCTAATGGATGCGGCAACTGATGATTATGAGGGTTTTTGGGGCGGTTTTGCAAAAGAGAAGATTGATTGGATAGAGCCATTTAAGAATGTAATGGATGAGAGCAATTTCCCGTTTGTTAAGTGGTTCGAGGGCGGAAAACTTAATGTTTCAACTCAGTGTATCGACCGCCATTTAGGCAGCCGTAAAAACAAAGCCGCTATTTTATTTGAGGGTGACAGAGGAGATAAGCAGAGTATCACATACCTTGAGCTCTACTACAATGTAAACCGTTTTGCCAATTTGTTAAAAAACGATTTCGGCGTAAAAAAGGGTGATCGTGTCGTAATATATATGCCGATGATTCCAGAAGCCGCATACGCAATGCTTGCATGTGCTAGAATCGGTGCAATTCACTCTATAGTATTTGGCGGTTTTTCGGCTGAAGCACTTAGAGACAGAGTCCAAGATGCAAATGCAAAGGTTGTGATTACCGCTGATGGCGCTTATAGAAAAAGCAAGCCTTATATGCTAAAGCCAGTTGTTGATGAAGCTATAAAGGGTGAAACTCCAGTTGAGAAAGTTCTGGTTGTAAAGAGAAACAACGAAAAGATAGAGTGGCATGAAGGAAGAGATTTCTCATATGACGAACTTATAAAAGATCAACCTATCGAGTGTGAGCCTGAGCCGATGGATGCTGAAGACCCGCTTTTCCTGCTCTACACATCGGGAAGTACGGGCAAACCAAAAGGGGTACAGCACAATCAAGCTGGCTACATACTTTGGGCGCAGATGACTATGGAGTGGGTGTTCGACGTAAAAGAGAACGATACTTACTGGTGTACGGCGGATATCGGCTGGATTACCGGGCATACCTACATAGTTTACGGACCGCTTGCAATGGGAGCAACAACTGTTATGTTTGAAGGTGTTCCTACATATCCGGATGCGGGACGTGCATGGAAGATGGTACAGGATTATAAAATAAGTCAATTCTATACCGCTCCTACTGCCATAAGAGTATTGCACAATATGGGCGAACATGAACCCTTAAAGTATGACCTCTCAAGCCTGAAAGTTTTAGGAACAGTTGGCGAGCCTATTGACCCTCCTGCGTGGGAGTGGTATCATGAAGAGGTCGGCGGGGGCAGATGCCCAATCGTGGATACTTACTGGCAGACTGAGACGGGCGGACACGTTATATCTCCGCTGCCTGGAGCTACACCTATTAAGCCAGGTTGTGCGACTCTGCCTCTTCCCGGGATTATGGCTGAGATTGTCGATAAAGACGGCAATAAAAAAGAGCCTGGCGATACCGGGTTTTTATGTATTACGCGCCCATGGCCTTCCATGATAAGAGGGATTTGGGGAGATGAAGATAGATTTATAAAGTCATACTTCGGTGATGTCAAGCAAAACGGCAGAGGAGTATACTTTACGGGCGATGGTGCAAACTATGACGAAGACGGCTACATTACCATTACTGGACGTACGGATGACGTTATAAATGTAAGCGGACACAGAATGGGTACTGCCGAGGTTGAAGCGGCATTGGCAAAAGAGGACGAAGTGGCGGAAGTTGCAGTCGTTGGAAGACCACACCCTATTAAAGGGGAGTCTATCTTTGCTTATGTTGTTATGAAGCACTCTCTTGAGGAGAGCCGCTTTGATAGCTATGAAGCTATCGAGAAAGAGATGAATGAGATCATCAAAAAAGAGATTGGAAACATTGCTCTTTGCGACCATATTGTATTTGTTCCAGGCTTGCCTAAAACACGTTCAGGAAAGATTATGAGAAGAATCCTCCGCTCAATCGCAAAAGGAGAAGAGATAACTCAAGATATCTCCACTCTGGAAGATCCAAGCATCGTAGCGAAGATAGCGGCTCTGGCAAAAGAGAAATAGTTATAAATCACTCCTCTTAAAGGGGGTGATTATTTAATTTTACAAATGTTATACTTCCCTAAAAAAAAGAGTAGTTATGGAACTTTGCGTAGCCCTTGATTTACCCACAAAAGAAGAAAATCTAGATTTAATCAATAAAATAAAAGAGCATGATATCTGGCTAAAAGTAGGACTTCGCAGCTATATTCGTGATGGTGAAGAGTTTTTAATGGATATTAAAAAGATAAATCCAGATTTTAAAATATTTTTAGATTTGAAACTCTACGATATTCCAAATACGATGGCGGATGCCGCAGAGTCCATTATGGGGCTAGGCGTTGATATGTTTAACGTTCATGCGAGCGCGGGAAAGCGTGCCATGCAAGAGGTTATGAGCAGGCTGCAGAAGTATGAAAACCGTCCTATTGTTCTAGCCGTAACCGCTCTTACATCTTTTAGCGAAGAGGAGTTTGTAGAGATTTATGAAAGCCCGATTGCGCAAAAAGCAGACCAGTTTGCAAAAGATGCGCATGAGAGCGGACTTGACGGAGTTGTCTGTTCAGCTTATGAGAGCGCATCTATAAAAAAGATTACGGATAAAAACTTTATGACTCTGACCCCTGGAATTCGCCCATTTGGCGAGGATGCCGGCGATCAGCAAAGAGTAGCGGACGTTGCCTATGCAAAGAGCGCAAATGTAGACTTTATTGTTGTCGGACGTCCTATTTACAACTCTCAAAACCCTTCAGAAGTGGTTAAAAAAATATTGGAACAATTTTAAGTTCTATATTATCTATATATGACTATAATTGCAGCCTCCAAAAGGACGAGTGGGTGAGCGGCTGAAACCACATCCCTGCTAAGGATGCGTACGGGTAACTGTACCGAGAGTTCGAATCTCTCCTCGTCCACCACAAAGCCCTATTTTATGGACTTTAAAGCACTTTTTTAAAAATCAAAAAAACTCTTGCACACCCAAAATCACTTATAAATATTTATACTTCTGTCAAAATCATTGTTAAAAGTATCAAGATAATTTACATAAACATCAAACACCATTTGAGTATTAGCATGACCTAAAAGCTGTGCAAGTTGTACAGGTGTTACCAAGTTATTATAAAGCATATTTGTAGCGTAAGTATGACGAGCGTTATAAGGTCGTCTGTACTCAATTCCAAGCTCTTTTAAAGATGGTTTCCAAAACTGCTCTTGAAAGACATTAGTTGTTAAATATGGCTTTTTGTATTGAGTAATAAATAGATATTCATGATCATGTAAATTATAGAGCTCTTGAATGTATGGCAGAAGCAATTCAATGATAGGAACTTCTCTTATACTGTAAGTAGTCTTTGGAGTACTCTCGCCAAATCTTGAACGAGTACGCTGAACTTTTATAGTGTTCTTTTTAAAGTCAATATCTGTTTTTTTCAAAGCTATGATTTCGCCTGAACGCATACCGGTATAAAATGCAATAGCAAGATAAAAACGATAATTGTCATTAGAAGTTAAACCCATAATTTGATTTACTTCATCAGCTGTAAAAGGTTTGATTTTTTCTTTTGAATTTTTTGGAGGTCGAACCATGCGAACGGGATTTTTTTCTATAATTTCATCATATAGAGCTTCTTGCAATATACCGGAGAGAACACCTAAAAATATTTGTTTAGATTTACCACCTACATCACTAATAGCATAAAGCCATTTTTTAACATCAGAAGGTTTTATATCTTTTACTTCCATTTCGCCAAAAAAAGGATTTAATCTATCTCTCACTATATTTGTATACTTATCTAAAGTAGAGAATTTTAACTCATGCTTTTTGAAGTCTAAGAATAGTGATGAGTAATGATTAAATTTAGTCATTACTTTTTATCTCCGAGAGTATGGTACCATTACTAACAATATTAGATAATCTAAACATATCTCCCTTGATAATCTTCTTTGCGTTTAACGTAGGATTAAGAGATAATATACAACGCTCTAAAGCATTCTTATATTTCATGTAATTACGACAATTATCTGAACAATAAGATTTAGGTCTGTAAAGACCTTGATTAATAAGAGAACCACATACAATACAAGACATCAGAACACCTCACTTTCAAATTTAAAAAAATCATCTTGATATGCAGCCAGATTGATTTTAGGCTCATGTAATAAGCCTCTATCTATCAAGATGTTTTTTGTGTTTGCATAATGATTTAAATCTACGGTTTCTATATCTATGTTTAGATAATAATCCCAAAGCCGTAAATCATTCATCATGTAAGGTTTTACATTAGATTTTCTTAAGATATCAGAGAGCTTATTACCTTTGTTTAAATCTTTTTGAAAAAGTATAAACTCTTCATCGCCTATAATTACATCAATAGGTTTCTGAATTTTTTCAATAAAAAGAGGCTCAAACTCTGCTTCTAGATAAGTATAATCAGTGCTATTCTCATACCAATTAACTGGCTTACGATTGTAAATAGTGCCGTGTTCGTTATCTATCCTACGCACTTGCTTCGTTACAGAGTCAATATAAACGTTGACATCTTCTCTATGATATGCAGCTGTTAAGTCCAAGAGCGTATACATACCGTTTAATTTGCGATACACTTCAAGAGCTACAAAAGTACGGCTAGTGTAAAATCTGCAAATACCGTGATATAAATACCAAAGCGTTAAATTTGTTATTTTGTCACTATCTTCTCTTAAATCGTCAAGAGTTTTTAAAATATATTTCATCAAGTAGGAGATAGGCGACTTTACATCTGTTTCAACCTTTGAGAGCGGAGCAGGGAAAAGACGGTTACACGCTTTAACGATTGAATCAACACTATCAGCAGGAACAAACAAAGAAATGTGAAGATGAGGCGTACCGTCTTTATGAGGCTCTGTTACACGAAGATAACATCTATCGTCTTTTTCGATATTTTTATAACTTCTATCATCAAATATCTTTTTTAACATTTTAGAAAGTTCAATAGAAGCATTACGAGGAGTATATTTATCAATCGTATTACTGAAATCCAAAATGGGCTCAATTAAAGGGACTCTTTGGATTACATGACAATTTAGAAACTTAATTTTATTGATTGTAGTGATATATTTACGACCGGCAAATTTTCTATTATTTACGAGTTTATTTTTATAAGTTTTTTTAGGGTGCCAATGAGATGGAAGCGTGAGAGTTATGAAAACGTTTTTTAAATCTTTTTGCTTTGCGTAATCGTATATGGTCCACGCTCTATGTTGCAGTTCTGCAATGTATCTATCTGCGTTCATATAGCTATTTGCCACAAAATCAGCAAAGGGAACGATTTTATCATCAAGATGTATGCCATTATTATGCATAAACTCTTTATTTTTTGAGAGTTTTTCTTTTGATTTTTGTATTTGGTATTTTGTTAAGCCGTAATTTGTCATGTTGTCACTTCCTATTTCAATTTTTTTAATCGTGTCCGATAACTTTTTATAGATAGCCAAGAGGCTTCGCCGTTGTTTGCTCGCAAGCTCGCAAAGCAACGATGAAGCAAAGGCTAAAAAACTACTTTATTACCTCTATTGCTATTGAGATATTAGACTTTACTTCTGATTCACTCTTGTATTTAAACAGCTCTCCAAGATATGGAATATTGCTTATAAAAGGTATAGAGAAATCTGTTTTATTTATTTTGGTTTGATTAATTCCGCTTAAGATAAGTACTTCGCCATATTTAAGATTTGAATTTGATTTTAGTTGACGTTTGTAAGTTGTAGGGATGTTATTTGTAGTACTTAATATATCTTCTATAATTAGATCTAAATCAAGATTCACATAATCATCATAAATAAGCGAAGTTCCAATAATTTTGAGCCCGACATCTTTATACTCTATGCTTGTTTGCTCTGATGTATTTGTAGCTTCTGTTAATGTTCTACTTGTCTGATATGGAATAGTATTTACAGCTTGAAATATAAAATTTTTACTATCTTGAACCAACACATAAGGATTTTGAGTTATTTTGAAAAATTTAAACTCATTGAAGAGCTTTAAAGCACTGTAGAAAGTAGAACGCATGAAAACAGGGCTAGTACTCTGAAAAGGCAAAATAAACGTATTTAAGACGTTTTGAATATCGCCTGATGATGTTTCTACAGATGAAGAAAATTCAAATCCTTGTTTTTTTAAATCATCCGCATTTATCTCTATAATTGTAAATTTGAGTGTAACTTGCTTTTTTTGAGTATCAATCCGATTTATATCATTTTGTATAACATTGATATCTGATGATTCAGAAAATATAACAAAAGTGTTAATAGTATCTATAAATTGAAAAGTAAGTTTTTTAAATGTCAAATACTTAGAAACATTATCAAAAGAGTTATATTTTAACTTTATGAAATATGTAAATAGTTGTTTTTCATCTTTTGTCAAATAATAAATATCATCGTAAAGACTTACAGTGTAGCCGAGTTTCTGCATAGAATTTTTAAACATAAAAAAAAGATTATGTGTCGGCAAATTTTGAGGAACAAACAAAGATATATTCTCTTTTTTCAAATCTTCATCAACAAAAATATTTATATTGTTATTTGTAGATACAAGCTGCACAAAATCAACTAGAGTTATACTTTTTAAATTCTCATCTGCTTTGAGGAATAGGGGAAGAAATACCGCTAAACAAATTATTACTAATAGATTTTTTTTCATCTTCTTTTTCTCCTTTATTTGAGATAAGAAATTTATAAAAACGTTCAGAAGAGGAAAGATATATTTTTAAATAATTACTATTTATATTATTTGTGTAAAGAAGATCTAAATCACTGTTTTCTATAAAATGATTTATTAAAGGAACTGGAAGCGTGATATCTTCATTGTAACAAGAAGAACTATTACAACTTAATACTAAGAGTTTAGAAGATTGATAATTGAAAGATGAACTATTATTTTGAATATTTGCTGGAGCATAAGAAGAAACATTTTGAGTTTGAAAATTTTGTGGATATGGGACAGCAGATGCAGTATTGTTTAAATCATTTTGCCCTGGGGTATTTGAAGATTTAAGAGATTCAGAATAAAAATAAAATAAAAATATTAAGATTATAAAAAGTCCTATAGCAAAACCTAATATTTTTAAAATTACATTTTGCGAATTGATAGAGTCTCCGCTTTTATAGAGTTCAAAAACTTTTTTATTGCGTTTAATTTTAATAGAACCGCTTTTTGCGTTTAGTGCCATTCTCGAATTACAATAAACGTTATATTTAAAATGCGTCTTGAAAAGTGTAAGAGACTGCGGAAAAGCTTTATAAAAAAACTCTGAAAAAGCTTTATATTTTGGTCTTATCAAAGTAAGATTTTGTGTAATAAGAATTATCTCGTGAAATAAATGCCTATGATAAGAGAGCCACCAAATCAAAACTTTATCATCTGCATCAAACTTATTATGAGCTTCATCAACAATAAAAAGAGCATTATATATATTGTACTCTTTACACTTTTCAATTAAAAAATCATCATCTTTTTTATCTTTATAAAACTGATGTAATCTAGTAAGCTTTCGTTTTAAATCATCAAAATCAAGCGGATAAACATTCTCTACTTTACCAAAATCAAACTCATTTATATTTGTATAACATATCTCATAAGTAGCTTTTTTATCTTTTTTTGCTTCTATATCCGTAGAAAAATTATTAAATATTTTATCTACTGCATAATATGTTTTACCGCTTCCAGGAACACCAACAAAAAAAGATATCATGAGAGAGCCTGACCGAGAAGAACACCAAGTTTAAACACTTCATTAGCAATCATACGCATAGCAAAAAAAGTAAAACTCATCAAGCGAAAAACTAAAATAGTAGATAAAGAAGCAAAAAATATTGTATATCCTTGATTAACAGCAGGTAAAAAACCAATTAATTCAAGCAAACCCATAAAACAAGATAAACCGGATGTACCACTACTCATATAACTTGTAATTTCAAAGCCGTAATTATAAAGTGTAATCAAAGAAGTAATTACAAAAACATAAAATGCAAGAACAAAAGTAATAGTTGCAGCAGTAATTCCGAATTGAAAAGTAAGAACCACACCAAAAACAACATATTTTACTAATAAATTTTTTATAAATTTTACGATTAAACCAACTGATAATAATATAGCTCCAAAAGTTGCAAACATTAATTATCTCCTCTTAAAAGATGATTAAGAAGAAAACGAAAATTTAAAACCATAAAAGTTAGCATAAAAATAAAATAAATTACAGGAGATACAACACTTAAAAAAGACATATCAAGAACAACACTTTTTCCAAAAACATTAAAAGAAAAACAAGATGAATTATAAGTACCACTAAAACTAGGAGGAGATAGTGAAGTATCAAAAAGAGATTTGGCGTTTGCATATTGTGTTTCTATATCTATAAAATTTGAATTAATATTTGTTTGAAAATCAGAAAACTGATTAGTCACAAAATCTATAAAATCACTATCTCCCGAAAGTAAATCAGAAAAACCATCACTAGCAGAAGTATCAGGAGAAGAACCATCGCTAGAAAGACTATCTTTAATATCAGTAAGTAAAGAATTATTAGTAGTCATTTTGCCATCAATAGAACTTAAAGCACCATTGCCTATTACTTGATTACCTGTTATTGTGTCAGACATAGTACCAATCTTTTTACTTGCTCCATCTATTGCACTATTTATAGAAGCTAACTTTGATAAGCCATCAGACTGATTTTTTAAAGAACTATCACTGTTTGATTTTAAACCATCTATACCACTTTTAATATCTTTATTTGTACTTAAAATACTATTAGAAGTATCTTTTAAATCATTAAGATTATTATTAGTAATATCAGTTTTATCTTTTAAATCATCAAGATGTTTATTTGTAGTGTTTTGAGCATTTAACAAAGGTGCTAAATCGGAAGAAGTAGAATTTAAATCAACCGCTCCCATTGATTCATCAGTATCTTCTTGATTAGTATCTACTGGCGGAGGAGTATCATCAATCTTTTTTAAATAACAAAGACCAGGGCAATCAATTTTCGGAATTTGAAAAGAATTTTCAGAATAATTCACAGCATCTACTAAAGAATTACATTCATTTTCTGTTCTACCAGGTAAATAAACCCAACCGCCACCGCTCGGCATATACCAAGAAGAATCTAAGGTGCAATCATTTTTAACTTCATGGACATAACAATAACTGTACTCACAATAAGGAGCATTAATATCACTTAGACTTACTACAGAATCATATATAGAATTATATATTAAAGCACTACATCTAAATTCCTCGAAAGTTGAATGATATCTATATGTCGAAAAAGAAAAAGGCAAAGAATTAGTTTGAGAAGTATCTACACCTCTGCAAGCTATATCCAAATCATCAGTTCCAGCGACAAAAGGATTACTATCATTTTCATTTGGAATACCGTCACCGTCTATATCAGGGTCAGTAGCATTAGGAATACCATCAGCATCACAATCCATGGTTAAATAATCTACATAATCAGGGTCGCATTTATTTGGAATACCATCATTATCATCATCTAAATCATCTTGTGGAGGAGAAGGACAAGATTGTAACTCTTCATCAAAAACACCAAATTCACATGTAGGATTCTCGTAATGAAAAGAATAATATTTTTTCTCTTTATAAGTAATTGTAGCATACCAAGCACTAGTCCCATTTGGAGAAGTTGTCGCAACTAAATTACTGTAAACAATATCATAATCACTATTGCTGGGTAAATAAGAAGTAGTACCATAATAAGAATCTAAAGTTTGAGCATTCGTATAATAAACATAATCAGTATGATAATCTAAAAGAGTAGGAGATAAAGAACGAGTAGATAGCTGAGATTCTGCCGCTGCTTGAGCCTCTTCAATAGAATAGTAATATCCATAATTTACAGACCCCGCAGTCCAATCTTTTGTTACAATAAC
>NZ_JACUTS010000141.1 GCF_014859695.1 Sulfurimonas sp.
ATTAAAACATTTTGTAAATAAATTTTTAAAGTACTACTTTTTGGTAGTATTATCAATTATTATCTACATAGAAAATGCTACTTTCCCGTTTATTGCTCAGTATGACGTACGGCCAAACTACCTTTTTGTAGAGTACCTTGTCTATCCAAAAGAAGTGTTTGCTATGATATTTGCCGACTACAAGCCTGAGCTATTTATAGCTTTTACTATGATAGGCGCTTTTATCTATCTCTATCTTAAATATGCCAAAGATAGTGTTACTTCCGTATTTGACACAAACTATAAAAAACGATTAATTCTGTTTTTACCTCTGTTTCTACTGCTCTTTATTGGCGCCCGATCATCATTTGGACACAGACCTGCAAACACTTCTGATGCGATGTACACAACGAATAGAATGGTCAATGAGATAACTAAAAACTCTATATATAACATTGTTTATGCAATCTACACCAACAGCAGGCATGGAAGCAAAGAGATACAAAAGCGATACGGAAAAATGGATATGAAAGAGGCTCTATCCAGAGTTCAAAACAGACTAAATATCCAAAGCACAGATGCCGACTCTCCATTCTTAAGGAGCGAAGAGAGCCATTTTAAAACCACAAAGCCAAAAAATCTGGTTATCTTTGTACAAGAGAGTCTAGGTTACCAGTTCGTTGAAGCAACCGGAGGAGAAAAAGGAATTACGCCTAACCTTAACAGACTGAGCAAAGAGGGAATTTTGTTTAAAGATTTATACTCAAACGGTACCAGAAGCATTAGAGGCTTGGCCGGAGCCTCTGCCGGAAATCTTGCCGTTCCGGGTGAGGGAGTACTAAAGAGAAGCAAATCACAAAGTGACTTTTTTACCATTTCAACTGCTCTGGAGCCATTTGGTTATCATACAACTTTTATGTATGGCGGAGAGAGCAGATTTGACAATATGCGAAGCTGGTTTATCGGCAACGGCTTTGATGAGATTATTGACCAGCCGTGCTTTATAGATCCTACTTTTACCGCTCCATGGGGAGTGTGTGATGGAGATTTGGTCGAGAGAGCAAACGAAGAGTTTAAAAAGATGCATACCAAAAATCAGAAATTTGCCACTGTTATGTTTTCGCAGTCAAACCACTCTCCATTTGAGTACCCATATGAAAAAATTGAACTACTCGATGGAGTGCCTGCAAATAGCGTAAAAAATGCCGTAAAATATGCAGATTATGCTATCGGAAAACTGTTTGAACTTGCCAAAAAAGAGGAGTATTATAAAGATACAGTTTTTGTAGTAGTTGCAGACCATAACGTCAGAGTTTACGGCGATGATATGATTCCTGTTGATATGTTCCATATTCCTGCAATTATCTTAGGAGCAGACATCAAGCCGATGACCTACGATAAAATCGCAACGCAGCCAGACGTCTTGGCAACTGCGCTGGATCTGCTTGGGCTTGATTTGAAATACCCTATTATGGGACACTCGATTTTTAGCGATAAAAAGCAAAATATTTCTCTGATGGAGTTTCATGGTTCCTATGCCCTTAGAGTGGATAACAAAGTTTCGATTCTCAGCCCAAACAAAGAGGCGGTTACCTTTTTATATAAAAAGCCGGATACATATTTAGACAAAAACAACCATCTAACCCCCATTGAGCACGACTTAGAGCTGGAAAAAGATGCGCTGGCTTTTGTCTTGACTTTAGACCATCTATATGATAAAAAATTGTATAGATAAAATGGTAGAATTACTAAAAAATATGAGATGCATCAGAAGGATAAATATTGCGAAACCAGCCGAAATATAATTTTTTCAAAAACACGGGTTATGCACTAAATGGATTAAAAGATTTAATCCGCACAGAGACATCCTTTAAATTAGAACTAATTTTAACTATGATTCTACTGCCTCTGATTATATTTATAGAAGCCACTTTTATCCACAAAGCCCTGCTATTTATCTCTCTTATGGGAATGCTCTTAGCAGAGGCTACAAACAGCGCTATTGAGAGAGTCGTTGACTTGGTTACGCTGGAGCATCACCATATGGCTGGACGGGCAAAAGACGTAGGAAGCACCATAGTATTTTTAAGCATATCCGTATTTGTAGTAACTTGGGCTATAGTATTAGCTGATATTTACCAATAAATTTCAAAGATTTCATTGCTTTTTACAGATAAATTTCCCACATTTATGTGGGAAATTTACAGGAGAACTGAGAGAGAGTTAAAAACGAAGATTGGCACCTACATACCACATTTTAAGGTCATCAGCATCAATATCCACATCTGTTCCTGAAATATTTACGGTGTCACTGCCTGTTTCCATAAGATAACGATATCCAGCTTCAATCTCAATGTTATCAATCAGACGGACAATTACTCCCGCCTGTGCACCGTAATGAAATCCGCTAATATCAATACCGGGTTCTTCATATCTCGTATATCCTATTACTGGACCCGCATATAGAGAAAGTCTATTTTCGACAAGCGGCAATATAAAATCATATCCAATAGAAAAAGCATCGGCATCATCTACGTCACTATCTGTATCAACATATGAATAACCAGCCCACACGCGAGCTGTATCTTCATAATAGTGTCCAAGAGTAAAGCTAATATGTTTATCATCTACCTCGGTACTTGCTGATAAACCAGGAACAGATACGTTTACACCAAGTTCTGCATTTCCAAAACTAATTCCGAAATAATCTGCATTTTCTGCAGCCATCAAACCACTTGCCAATAAAACAGCCAATGCTAT
>NZ_JACUTS010000043.1 GCF_014859695.1 Sulfurimonas sp.
AAAATAGCTTCCGACGAAACCGTTTGAGCCGGTGATGAGTAGTTTTTTCATCTTTTAAACATCCCCATAATCTTACTAGGATACTTAGAGAGTATCTTAAACATATTTGTATCTATCCCATTATCTTTACAAACTTGTAGTTGCTCTATGTTGTTTATCCAAATACTACTAAAAGATGTACTCACACCTCCAACTCGCATCTTGACAAGCACCTCTTTCATATAGCTATAGCTGATTTTATGTGTATATAAAAACCGTGCCAATATATCAAAATCAGCCCCTATTTTCAGGTCAGTTCTAAACACACCGTACTTCTCATATACCCAATGTTTTACAAAAAAAGTAGGATGTGCAGGCATCCAACCATAAGCAAACTTAAGAGGGGTAAAATGACTACTATCATAGTACCGCACCACTTTTTCTAAATTTTGCGGCTTCACATAAACCAAATCAGCATAGACACTATCCACTTGTTTCTCTTCAAGCTCTTTGACAACTTTCTCTATGACATACTCATCTATATAAAAGTCATCACTATTGAGTATCCCCACGACATCCCCAGTAGCTAGCGCGATGCCTTTGTTCATAGCATCATAAAGCCCACGATCTGGCTCACTGACAAACTTGCTTATCTTGTCACCGTAACTTTGCACTATCTCAACCGTACCATCTGTGCTTGCACCGTCTATGATGATATACTCTATATTTTTATATGTTTGGTCTAGCACAGAGTCTATAGCGTCTTTTATAGTTGCCACATTATTGTAAACAACAGTGATAATAGAAATTTTCATTTATTATATTTCTCTAAATACCACTCAGTAGTCTTGATAATATCCGTATCAAAATTCTCATCTGCTCTCCAATCAAGTTCATTTTCTAGTCTAGTAGCGTCTATGGCATAGCGTCTATCATGTCCAGCTCTATCTTCTACAAAAGTAATTAAATCTTTGTATGAAGAATTATCTTTTAATGGAATTTTTTCATCTAGTATTCGACAAATAGCATCAACGATTTGCAGGTTTGTTCTCTCATTACGTCCGCCGATGTTATAAACATTTCCTTCTTTACCTGTGTGGTAAACTAAACTCATACCTTTGCAGTGGTCAAGAGCATAGAGCCAGTTACGGATGTTTTTGCCGTCTCCGTAAATAGGAATCGGCTCTTCTGCAAGAGCTTTTTTGATGATTATAGGAATGAGCATTGCACTGTCCCCTTTATATAATTCTTATTATAATTCATCAAATATGCAATTAATAAAATTAAAAACATAAAGACAACTCCAGATAATGCATATGGATTAACTATGGATGATAATAATGCTGAAAAATAAACCATAGATATAATTTTAATCACCAATAAATTTTTAAATTTAACACTTATATAAATTGGCATTATTAAAGTTACACTATAAAAAATAGTTATCCCAATTATGCCATAAGTAGCTAACCAATATATATGTAAATTTTCAAGCATAGTATCAATCCGTCCATTAATATTAAATATATAACCTAAACCTTGTCCAAAAAATGAGATATTTTCCATTATCCAATATACTTGATTAGCTTTAACACCAACAGAATCACTCATTTTGCTTTCATAAAGTCTATTTAGTATCTCAAAATCCATATAGTTCTGAAACAATAAATAAGATGTTATACCTAAAAAAAATATTAAATAAATATATTTTCGTGGAATAACTATTAAACTAATTAGTAAATACATTAAATACATTCCTGTAGCAAAAGAAAACAGCACATAACAAAAAACAATGAAATGAAAAATGATTTTAAACGTGATATTAAATTTATTAATAATATAAAAAGCTAGCGGGAAAAATATCACGAAAGAATCGAATACTCTATAAACACCAAAATATGGATGTACTAACAAATCAGTGTTATTTAAAATATAACCTTCAAGTACTTTATTTCCAAAGGACAAGTCTATTGCAATAAAAAAAATAACAAATATTTTAATAAGCATACTTAGTGATAAATATTTTAAAAGTAATTCAAGTTTATTTTCTTTTATTATGTATACAAAAGTTGGTAATAATATAAATATTAATAAATATTTAGAATTATTAATTGCAATATCTATATTTTCACCACTTAATACAATACCAAGCATTATATATAGCAACTGAAAAGAAAATACACCAAATATCAACATTAATATTTTAATATCAAGTACCTTTTTGAGAATTATTAATTGCATAAAAAATACAATCAAAATAATTGAATAATAATACAAGCCAATGCTTGGAATTAAACTATTGAAACTAGATAATGTAAAATATATTGATAACAAAATAACAAAAATAAAAGAAATATTTATCTTATTCATTATTATCTTTTTCTTAAAAATATTTTTTTTACAAATTTTACAATTAATTCATTTTGAGGCAAAAAACCAATTACTAATTTTATGAGATGTAATAAATACAACTTCTTCGAAAATGTTCCAAAATATTTTTTTTGAATATTTTTATATTCTGTCATAACTGTTGTCAAAGTTTGAGCATTAGTAGAAACTCCATCAAGTGAAAAATAAGATAACTTGACTGATTTGTTTAAACTAAAAAAAATTTGCTTGTCCAAATAAGCTCTAACGGAATGCTCATAATCTGATAAATATTTATATTTTAAACTATATTTTCCGAGCAATTCAAAAACTTTTTTATTAATTAAAGCACTTTGATGCTGTACGCAGGCCCAATCTTTTATCTCATCTATATTACTTGGAAACTGTCTTGCATATCCTCTATTATCATTTTTATCTATAGTTATGCAATCGTACATTATCATATCAGCATCGTGTGGCTCACTTTCAATAATTTTTAAAAAAGCACTTCTATTATAATAATCACCTGAATTCATAAAATTTAGATATTGACCTTTTGCTATATCTATACCTTTGTTCATACCATCAAATATTCCCTTGTCTGGTTCACTTGTCCATTTAATATTATCTTGAATAGGTAGTTTTTCTAAAATTTCTTCTTTTGTCCCATCGGTTGAAGCGGCATCTATTATTATCCACTCACAATTATCTGGTAATGGTAATATAGAGTCTCTAGTTCTTATCAAGCCATCTTTGTTGTTATATGCTACTGTTATTATTGATAAGTAATACATTTATTTTACCCTTTTGTATTCTTCTATTAGTATTTTATTTATATTATTTTCTAAATAACTTTGTTTTAGAAATAGTTTTTTAAGTATCATTTTTGAATAGTTTCTAAATATAAAAAATAGTAGATATCTTTTATAGCTATTCTTATATTTTTCTAGGTAATACTGTGTAGTTTTCAACCACTCTTTAAATCTAACTTCATGAACTTCTGTAGTATGCCCTTCTAAATGTACAATATTCTTATCAAAAATCTTTACTTTTTCTATATTCAGTCTATGCGTCAAATCTGGCTCTTCATTACATAAAAACATTGCTTCATCAAACATACCAGCTTTTATAAAATCCTTTTTTCTTACTATCAGATCTGCGCCCCATGGAAAAATAAACTTTGACAATAAGCCCAAATGAATTACTAGATAATTTAACACTCTTCGTGGTAGATAAATATAATTATACTCAGGCAAAAGTCCTACACTATCATTATCATTTCCATCTCTATCAATAAGTCTAAAACCTGCAGCAGTCAATTTTTCATCTTCAAACTCTTTTAAAAGAAACTTAAAAATAGGTTCAACAAGAATAGTGTCTGGATTTAAAATAAACAATAGTTCTCCTCTTGCTGCTTTAGCGCCGATATTATTTCCTTGACCAAAACCACAATTTTGAGGATTATGTATCAACCGAATATCCAATTTAAGATTTAAATCATTAACAAACCTTTCTATATTAAATATAGGAGAGTTGTCAACAATAATAATTTCAACTTTATCTTCAATATCATTATATTTATCTAAAGACTCTAGACACTCTTTTATAACACTTTCGCTATTATAAGTAACTATTATTATTGATATTTGCTTATTCATTTATATTTCTTAGTAGATGTCTATCATCAGATTCAATAAATTTTTTTAACAATTTATATATTTTCTGATTCTCCAAAGGGATTTCGTTATATTTTAAAATATTGTCATAAAACTTTTCATAGTCGAAATCCCTACCCATATAAAATCTTTCACCACCTATTTCAAGGTCATCTGAATAACTATTTAATAAAACAAAATCATGATAAATAACCTTATTGGCATTTTCTCTTTGTTCACTACTCAACAATGGTAGATTTTCAACTCCACAACTAAGCAATCTTTCATAGTCTTCTTTTGTTTTCGGTTCCGTTGTGAATCCAAATCCACTATATGGAGGTTTTGCCGCCAATACTACAGGTTTTCCTTTGTAAATAAACTCCTGTCCAATGGTTCCTCCACAAGTTATAACTACATCAAATTCATTTAAAACAGTTAAACTATGCACATCATCTTTAAGTAAATATTGCTCACTATCCAATTCGTTTAAAATTTTATTGATTACACCTTTTTCATTATATAAATCTGCTGATGGATGCTCTTTTATCAAAAAATTAATATTTTTATTCAGTTTTAATGCCTTAACTGTATGCGTCAACCATTCCTTATAGTCATCATATAATCCATCAGGATATGCATGTGGAGCATCACAAAATATATGATTCATAATTATTACAACAGGCAAGTTCTCTTTTAAATTGTATTGAGCAATGACTTCATTTTTTGTATAAATTTTTTTACTATTTGAAAAAGCTTTGAGTACATCATGCTGCTCTAAGTTTGCACTAAATCTTTTAGAAAAGTATTCATCAATGTATTTATTTACGCTTTTTATTTGAAGATTATCTAGTATATTTTTTTCTGGCTTTCTGTCATGAATATTAAATTCTTCAAAGTTTTGATACTTTCTCATACTAAAAGCATTGAGATTTATGGGTGTAATGCATTCTGCCTTGTTGTATTTTGCAAGTTCAAACAACAATCCATATCTATAGACATTGTCTCCCAATACCATCATTTTAATATTTTTAGATTCAATGAGATCTTTAAAGTAAAAAAAGTAAGCCAATTCCAGCAATATTTTTTTTCTAATTTTTAAATCAATTTTATTAACTTCTGGAATTTTATAGCTAATCAATGTATGATCGTAAATGTGCTTGCCAATCTCATATTTATCTACTTTTAAATTTAAAAAATTTTGTTTGTTGCGTATTTTAAAAGTATACTTCAAAATTGAAAAAATATTTTTTATAGCAGACACAAGAAAGTCAAATTTATTTCCAATAATATTATTGTTCATTGAATAAATCAATTTTTTGTTTTCTTCACTTGTTCTAAGCGGTTCAATCCCAACAGGCGTAAGCCCCTTAATCTTTGCTATCGTTAATGCAGTTTTAGTGATACCATATGTCATTATGGGTTCTAAATAAAAAGCTTCATATAAAAGATAGCCGTCGCTGTCATCTATATGATTTACATTGTTCCAAAAATCTTTATTTGATTTAATCACTTTTTTAAATAAATTACTCATTGTTAAACTCTCCGCTATTGACTAATTTTTGAAACTCTATTGAATTATCTAGTAACTCATCATATGTGCCACTATCTATTATTTCACCATCTTTTAAAACAAAAATTTTATCACAATCTTGTACAGTACTCAGTCTATGAGCAATAATAAGTACTGTATGGTCTTTCTTTGTATTTAGATAATTTATAAACCTTCTTTCGGTTTCATTATCAAGTGCTGATGTAGCTTCATCTAAAAGAAGTATATTTTTATTTTTATACAATGCTCTAGCTATTGCCAATCTCTGTTTTTGTCCACCAGAAAGATTTTTTCCATCTTCCCCAACTAAATGATTTATATCATTATCAATCAACTCTTTGAGCTGTGCACCGTTTATTGATTCTTCAAGTAGCTCATTATCTTTATTTTTATCAAAAAATAAAATATTTTTTTCATAAGAACCATCCAAGATAAAAATTGATTGTGATACCATACCAATTAGTTTCGTAATGTCAATATTTTCAAAACTGGAATACATATTGCCATCCACTATAATGCTTCCACTATCAGGGCTATTTAGGCCCAAAACAATATCAAAAAGAGTGCTTTTACCACTTCCAGATTTACCAACAAATCCATACTTTTTATTTTTCTCAATTACAAAGCTAATATCTTTTAAGACATTTTCTTGTTTTGAAGGGTATTTATAGTTTATATTTTTAAATGTTATTGACTCATCAAAAGTTTCTATACTTTTTTCATAGTTTATTTTAGTACTAGAATAAGAAAAGAGTTGTCTAAATTTTTCAGATTCAGTACCGAAATACTTTATCTGAGCACTTGTTCCTAAAATTTTTGTCAAAGAAGGAATAGTTCTTAATCCAACAAAGGCAAAAATGATAAGATTTTGCATGACATCCACCAAAGGAATTCCACTAAAGTATATATAAAAAACATATCCTATTATTATCAAAGCAGTTATTGTTTCTAAAGTTATTTTAGGTACATTTGAAATAGTCCCGAAATTTGCATATGTTTTAATATAAGGAGCAGCCCTTGTTTCATATTCATTCATTACACTATCAAGCACATTGTTATTTCGTATCTCTTTGTAACCACTCAATGCTTCCGTAGCGGTTTTTGTAATATCGTGCATGATTTTGTCTCGCTGTTGACCATAGTGAGAAATATTTTTAGTTACTGTTTTAAATAGATAGGCTAATACCAAAATAGCAGAAATAATATATACGATATTGAGTATTCCAATATAAAATCCCATAAAAAAAAGTATGGCAATCAAAACAAAAATCTCGGTAAACAGTTGTAAAACATTAAATGTGCATAGTGCTAAAAATGCGCTACTATTTATAATATCTTTCAAATATAATGATTTGTCCTTAATTCTAAATTCATTATATTTTAAAGACATGCTTTGTTCTAGAATTTTAGTTGATAAGTTGACAAATAATGTGTTAACAAATATTTGCTGTTTATATATCACAAATAGGGCAGATAAGCTTTTCAACACAAAAAACAAAACTAGTAAAAACAATACGATATATATTAATAAATTTATATCAGAAACATGTAACAAATCTTTCAAAAATATAATACTAGAATTATTTGACAAACTATCTGGATTAGAAATCATATTTATGATTGGAAGAAGTATTCCAAGTCCTATTAATTCCATGAAAGACAAAACAAACATCAATCCAATTAAAGACACAAACTCTTTTTTCTTATTGGCCAGAAGTATTGTTAAAACATTTTTTATAATCTGTAGCAAATCAATATATCCTTTTCATATCAAAACACTCTTCTTTCCAGTCACCTTTATAGGTTTT
The DNA here is from genome assembly GCF_014859695.1 of Sulfurimonas sp. Classification (GTDB taxonomy): domain Bacteria; phylum Campylobacterota; class Campylobacteria; order Campylobacterales; family Sulfurimonadaceae; genus Sulfurimonas. The sequence continues at coordinate 7,359 of NZ_JACUTS010000043.1, forward strand.
TGGAGTTTTCCAGTCAGTCCCATATCTCATCTCAAGCCATTCCTCTATTGGAGTTGGCATAGGATATTTTTCTCCGTGAAACTCTATGTATTCCATCTTGTCTTTTTGAAAATATTTAGCATCTTGAATTCTTTCGTAGTTTCTTTCACAATAGCTATATATTTTATCAGAATCTGTATACCAAAATACAACATCAAAAATGAATCCATCTTCATCATAAAAAGCTATTTGTTGCACTTTATTTTTATATACAACTTCTCGTCCTATTTTCATCCGTATATTTTTTTTTAATTGAGCCATTTGTTTGTTCGTTGCATCTAACACATCAACATCAACATCATCATCATGCTTAATAAAACTTTTTTCTCTATGTAATCCCAAAGCCGTCCCATCTGTTAATCTATAGTTGAGCTCAAATTGTTGCAAAAGATTGCATTTTTCTGCCATTTTATTTATATCGTTCGTGCACAACACTCTTTTAGCAACATACAAAGCCATGAATTCTCTAAAAGTAGAAAAGTAGGAAAATTTAAATAACAATCTTTTTATAATGTATTTTATTTTATACATATTTTAAGCCTTATACATAAAGACATTGAATCGATATAGATTGTTTGCATAGTTATTTATGTTTTGTTGTTCAATTTCAATTTTTAAATTATACTTTCGTGCTATATCAATAAACCAATCTTTTTTATAATACAAATGCTCCAAATCTTTATACCTAGCAGCATAATCATCATCTGACAAATATCCTTTTCTTAATTTGATTGATTCTTCTTTTTTTTCCAAATCATTTACTTCGAGTATCGCTATGCCTTTAATTGATTTTTCAATCATTTTTATTAAAGTTATTTCAGCATACTCATAAGATGGAAAATAAAAAAACACACTATTCGAAATTACATAATCATACTTTACATGGGTTTCTATATTTTGAGCATCGTTTACTTCAAAATATCCATTTGGCATATATTTTTTTGCGACATCAATTAACTTATCAGAGTAATCGATACCACCGATATCATTTTTATTTTCATAAAATTTATATAAAAAAGCACCCGAACCACAGCCTACTTCATATATAGTCTCATCAACTCCAATGGCTAATTTGTTTTTTATATAATCTACATAATCAGACCAATCTACTTCATTAATACTTCCATAGCCAGTGTCAAAACCATCTGCTGAAATCAATTTATTTAGCTCTCTTTTATTCCAAATATCTTTCCATTTATTCATTTTATATCCATGTTTTTTAATTCAGTTATCAACCGATTATTATCTTGACTATCTCTTACAGCTATTCTGATGTATTCTTTTTCTTCGAAGCCAATTTTACCTGTTAAGTCTTTTATGTAAATATTATTTTCAATTAGTTTTTCAGATAATTTTGTTGCGGTGTAAAAATCTATGACTTGGCATAAAAAATAATTAGCCTCTGATTTATAAACTTTAAGGAAAGAGATAGATTTTAATTCTTCCCAAAACCTATCTCTTTCCTCTCTTATGAGTTCGCAGGCAGTTTGGTAGTCGTTTTTGTACTTACCTATAATTTGTAAAAAATATTCTCCAAAGGAGTTAATATTCCAAATTGAAATTTCTTTACGAAATTTTTTTAAAAGCTCTATATTTGAAGAAGCAGCAATACCTAGTCTGATGCCTGGAACACCATAGCTTTTGCTTATACTTTTGATAATAACAAGATTTGGATAGGCGTCTATAAAATCTTGATTTATTAAAGTTTCTTTTTCTCCATTTTTTGCAAAATCTACAAACGACTCATCCACTATAAAATATTTATTTTTATCATGTGCGTACCTTATGAGTTCTATCAGCGCACTTTTATTATTAAAATGTCCGCTTGGGTTATCTGGGTTGATGAGAATTAAATTGTCAGATTTATCGACAAGTTTTTTTAAATCATCTATTTCATAAGAAAATGATTCATTGTTTGGAATAAATTTCACAATCCTATCATAACCGATGCTTTCAGGATATTCATTAAATGTTGGGAAGACTATACCAAAAGTACCATCTAGGACATTACCAATACCTCGTATTATCTCTGCAGCACCATTGCCCACTAAAATGTTTTCAGATTCTATTCCAAACATCTTTCCAGCTAATAAATTTTGAGTATTAAGTCCCGATGGATATTGTGAAAGCAAATCATAAAAAAATGCTTTCATCTCTTCTTGCATCTTACTTGGAGGAAAATAAGGATTTACTAAATAGCAAAAATCTTTGATTTCTGGAAAACGCCAGTATCCTCCAAATCTTTTTTGAATAAAAGAGAGTTTCTCCTTTGGCGTTTTAGCAAAAATTATTTCTGCATTTGCTTTATCTTGCACATCATCAATCTCGTACCATTTTTCGCCTTCAAGCCGCATTGCTCTTAGCTCGTGTCCATCTAAAATTGTTAATATATTTAATACTGATTCATAGTACTCATTATCACCTTTTACTTTTGAATAAGCTTCTAAAAAAGGGACATAAGTTTTGTTTGAAAATTCCTTAGAGAATTTATAAATATTTACTGTTTTGTAATATTCTTGAACATTTTGAAATCTGAAAGCTTTCTTTCCATGAAAGCCTGTTATATAATCTTCATTATCCAAAATCACTGATGTTCCATCCATCCAAGATTTGTACTTATCCACGACAGCTAATGATTTTCTTTTATCCGCTAAAAGCCTAGTTAAAATTGACTCATCAAAAATTAAGTCACTTTCTAAAAGAAGAGTATCATCTTCTTGCAATTTTTCTTTTGCAAGATATAAAGAATAAATATTATTAGTTTTGTCATAGATGGGATTTTCAATGTACTCAATATTGATATTCTTATATTTTGAACCGACATGATTTATTAAATTATCTTTCTTGTAGCCAACAACAAGTATTAATTTTGTTATTCCCGCATTGTTGAGTTTTTCTAGTACCTGATCAATTAAAGTAATACCGTTTATCTCAAGCATACATTTTGTATTTTCTTTTGTATGTTTACCAAGCCTACTTCCCGTTCCTGCTGCTAATATAATCGCTTGCATGTACTTTTCTCCTTAATTATTTCCATATCTCTCTCCAAACTCAAAATCTCTATCAGCAACTTTCCCCAAAATATCCTTTAAATATTTAGGGTGCATTCCATAACCAGGTCTCACACTTCGTATATTCTCTTCGCTAAAGAGTTCACCTTTTTTGATATCTTTAGCTACATAAAGGCTTCTTGAAAATCGTCGTGACTTTTTCTTCTTTTCATCCATGCTGTAATCAACTTTGCCAAGAAGTTTTTCAACGTCTCTTATTGCTTGAATCATATCTGAAAACTCTTGCTTGTCCATTGAAAAATCAGCATCAGCGCCGCCGATAGATTTATCTAGGATAAAATGTTTTTCTATGATTTTTGCTCCAAGCGTAACTGCTACTATTGGAGCTGTGCTTCCCATTGTATGGTCTGAAAAACCGGAAATAACGCCAAAAGTCTCTGCTAAATTTGGAATTGTCAAAAGATTTGCTTCTTCTAAGGGTGCTGGATATGAGCTAGTACACTTCAAAAGCACAATGTCACTGTTTCCGACACTTCTGCATATATCCACGGCATCTTGTATCTCATCTATCGTAGCAATACCTGTTGATATAATCATCGGTTTCATTTTAGAAGCTGTATATCTTATAAGTTCATAGTCCGTAATCTCAAATGATGCTATTTTGTACGCAGATGGGTTTAATGTTTCTAAAAAATCCACTGCACTTTTATCAAATGGAGAAGAAAATATATCTATACCCATCTCTCTTGCATAATCAAACAACTCTTTATGCCACTCCCACGGCAGATAAGCCTCTGTATATAAATCATATAGTTTTTTATCATCCCAAAGAGTTCCGCCTTTGATGATAAAATCATCTTTGTCACAATTTAAAGTGATTGTGTCAGCAGTGTATGTTTGAAGTTTAATTGCATTAGCGCCTATCTCTTTGGCTGCCTTAATGGTATCTTTTGCAATAGATATTTTACCGCCATGATTTGCACTAAGTTCAGCTATTATATATGTGCCACTTTTTTCAAAATCATAATTACCTATTTTCATTTTTCAACTCCAAGTAGCAACTCTTTTAATCTTACAATTTTTTCTTCAAGTTCAGCTAAGTTATTTTCACAAATATCATAAACAGTTTCTGCATCAAGATCTACATAGTAGTGTGATATTAAATCTCTAGCTTTTATAATTTCACTCCAATATTTTGAATCTGCAATTAAAAGCAAAAACTCTTTTTCTCTTTTGTCTAAGTTTTTTAGTGCTTCGCCGATTGATTGTATTCTCATAGCAATTGAATCAAGTTTTTCTAACCCATCATCATCTTTTAAAAAATCATCACTTGAAGCTATTTTTGAAAATCTTTTTTTGATAATATTTAAACTATCAATAATAAAGTCAATAAGCTCTTTTGTGGTTGCTTTATCCATAAATCACCTCTTTTTGTATCGCCTCAAAGATAGCACCCTTGCTTTGTTTGTGCTTATGTACCAAATCTATTTTTTTGTGATATAAATCTTCGAGATAGACCCAAAGCCCTGCAATATTTTTAAATGTTTTATTTTTAAACTCTACATAAATATCTATATCACTCTGATGGGTTTGTGTATTTTTTGCATAACTTCCAAACAGCCCTATTTTTTCTACTTCATAATTATTTTGAATATACTCTTTTTTTTCTTTTAAGATTTGCAATATCTCTTCTTGTGTCATTTTATGCTCCATGTATTTGACAAAACTTTTTAAACTTAAAAGCCCTGAGTTTTATGTATCTTAGCTAAATTTGTTTAACTCCATACAAATTACTTCTCTGTTGTTTACTATTTTTTTTGTTATTTCTTTAAAATTGAATTTTTTATATAAATTTATTGCTTTTTCATTTTCTGCAAAAACTTCCAGCTTAAGAATAGAAACTTTTAGAGTTTGAAATGCATAAGCAATAGAAATTTCTTCAAGTATTCTGCCAATACCGGCTATCTTTAAAAAAGGATTTGAGTATAGTCCAAACTCAGAACTTTTACTCTCTTTATCAATGTTCGTAAAATCAACAACACCAATATAATCGTCGTCTCGCTTTACTAAAAAATACAATTTATCCGTACACTCATTCAAAGTTTCAATAAAATTCAAATGATTTTCCAATAATATATCATCGCTATTATACATCCATTGTTTTATGGTTGGATGATTTCTCCACAACAAAACCATCTTTTTTTCTTCCAAAGTTAAATCTGTAAAGTTTATTAAATTTATATTATTTGACATTTTTATCATCTCTGTTTAACAGCAGTTCAACATATTTTTTTAACTTTGTCTTTGTAAACCTATTCATAACCAAATGCTTTTTTTTCTTAAGATAGTTATACATATCATCTTGATTTTTAACTGTTTTTATAGCAATAAAAGGAATCTCCATAAAATAGATTTCATTCAAGGTTACACTTGGAGTTACAATTGCAAAATCACTTTTGTTCATAAGTTTTGCTATTTTATTTGAGTCTACATGTAAGTTTATCCACTTCATCTCTTTAACGTACTCTTTTAACTCTTCTAGATTTTTATTTGCTGTTGTAGTGACTAAATTTACTTGTAAATTATCAAATTTTTCCATCACCTTTAAAATTTTTATATTTATGTTGCTGTGATCGGCTCCGCCCATAGCTATAAAAACAGTTTTGACTTTGTTGTTTTTAACTTTAGTTTTCCTCTTTTTTCCCTCTATAAACTCATCTCTTAAAAGCGTATATTTGCTTCCGCACCTAAGCTCACAACTCTTTGGAACTAAATCTCTGTATTTTCTCTCTTTTGCATAGATATTATGATTTAAAAGTATGTCGCAATGGTGTTTTTCATAAGTATCATCAAATGACAATATCTGAGCACCTGTTCTCTTTTTTAGTTTTTTCTCATATTTATAGTCAATGCCGTAATGGTCAATGACGACTAAATCAATACTATGTTTTTTCACTAACTCTATTAGTTCTTTTAAACTATTTAACTTAATGATTTCTACGCCGTATCCCGCTTCTTTTATTTTATGATTTATATTTCCGTCCAACTCTTGAGTTGCAAACAGTACTTTGTCATATGGATACTGCTTCGCAAGTACCAAATCTCTCATGATATGACCTGTACCGATAGCAGACGATGAGTCGGCTCGAAATAAAATATTCATCTTTGCACTGACTTTTTTACAGCTTCATACATGTACTCTGCTCTCTCCCAGTCCTCTAGTGTGTCAATATCTTGGACTAGATGTCTCGGAAGTATAATCGGGATGCTCTCTTTGCCAAACATAATATCACTGGGTTTTTTATCTACCTTGCTCCAGTAAAACTGTCCTGCATCTTGGTAAGCCTCTTGTAAATCTTGACTTCTTTTAAAATATTTTTCCGGCCAGAACATCTCGCATCTGCCGTTCTTATCCACTTTAAATGTTCTTTGAATCGGAAACGGCATAGAAGTTGCAGAAAAAGCGTTAATGGCATCTGAATTTTTAAGTGCCTCAAGCCCTTCTATTAAATATTTCGCTTGTAAAAGCGGTGCAGTTGCATAAATGGTACAAACATAGTCAAACGTTTCACCATGCTCTTTTAAATAATCAATTGCATGTTTAACTACATCACCTGTACCCGTAAAATCATCGGAGAGTTCTTTTGGTCGTAAAAATGGAACTTCTGCACCATACTCTTTTGCTGTTTTTGCTATCTCTTCGTCATCTGTCGTTACAACAACCTTCTCAAAAAGATTTGACTCTAAAGCCACTTTTATACTATATGCAATAAGCGGCAGTCCGTGGAAATCTTTTATATTTTTTCTCTTAATTCGTTTGCTTCCGCCGCGTGCCGGTATTATTGCAACGGCATTCTTTTTAAGCATTTAATATCTCAAAAAGAGATTTTATAACATAGCGTTGCTCTTCATCGCTCAATAACGGATACATAGGAAGTGAGAAACACTCCTCATAATATTTATCCATTACCGGAGTATGTTCATTCCCATAACCTAAATCTTTATAATATGGCTGTTTGTTTATTGGGATATAGTGTAGTTGAATTCCGATGTTTTTATCTCTTAGCTTTAGAAACAGCTCCTCTTTTGAGACATTTATCTTTATAAAGTCCACAAGGACAACATAGAGATGGTATGAAGAGTTCCCGTCAAATGTGTATAGCGGTTTTATGATTGTATTTTTAAAAGCAGTGTCGTAAGTTTTTGCAATCTCTTTTCGTCTTGCTATAAAACTCTCTAATTTATTTAATTGAGAAAGTCCTAAAGCACACTGTATATCTGTAATACGATAGTTGTGTCCAAGTTCTCTCATCTCATACTCCCACGGTTTCATATCCGGTGTCTTGACCATACCATGGGCTCTGAGTATTAAAAGTTTTTCATATATCTCTTTAGAGTTTGTAGTGATTGCTCCGCCTTCTGCGGTGGTAATATGTTTTACGGGATGAAAAGAGAAGATAGATATATCGCTATTTGCACAGCTTCCTGCTTTAATCCCATTGTAAGTTGCACCGATGGCGTGGGCACAATCTTCCAATATAGCAACTTTATATGTCTCTCTTAGATATTTTAGTTTATTCTGATTTAGAGGATTTCCTGAAAATGCGACTGTATATATAGCTCTAATTGTTGAATCTTTTTTTAACTCTTCTTCACATAAATCTAGGTCTATATTCCCATCTTTTGTAATATCTACAAATATGGGTTTTGCTCTAACATAAAGAATGGAGTTGGAAGTGGCCAAAAATGAGTTTGGAGTCGTTAATACTTTATCGCCTTTGTTTAACAACGCTAAAGAGGCTAAGTGCAGAGCAGTTGTTCCGTTTGAAACCGCTACACAATACTTCACATCACTGAATTTTGCAATAGCATCTTCAAACTCTTTTACTTTTGGTCCTGTTGTAAGATAGTCTGATTTTAAAGTTTCTACCACTACATCTATATCATCTTGGGTAATATTTTGCTTGCCGTAGGGAATAAAGTTCAACTATTATCCTTTTTTAAGCATTTCTAAAAACTGCTCATTGGTAAGCCACTCGGTATTGTTTCCTGAGTTATACTCAAACCCTTGTTCTACCAGAACACCTTTTTCTCCAATTCTGTTTGTTGCAAAATCACACTTATGCGCGAATTGTATCGTTGGCTGGATAACATAATGATCATGAAATTCTAATGTCAAATGGCTGTCATCAGCCGGACACATAATCTCATGCAGTTTTTCACCGGGACGGATGCCTATAATTTTGTGAGGCAAATTGGGAGCAATAGCTTTTGCCAAATCCGTCATCTTCATTGATGGAATCTTTGGAATAAATATCTCTCCGCCGTACATTCTCTCAAAGTTTTTAAGGACGAAATTTACACCGTCTTCCAGTGTGATTAAAAATCTTGTCATCTTCTCATCCGTGATAGGCAGCTCAGTAGCACCTTCAGCGATTAGTTTATTGAAAAATGGTATTACCGAACCTCTTGAGCCTGTCACATTTCCGTATCTTACAACCGAAAACCTAGTTCTTCTGTCTCCAAGCATATTATTAGCTGCTACAAAAAGCTTATCCGATGCCAGCTTAGTAGCGCCGTAAAGGTTTATAGGATTTGCAGCTTTATCTGTAGAGAGTGCTATCACTTTTTCTACACCGTTTTTAATGGATGCTTTTATGACATTTTCAGCACCGTTAATATTTGTCTTGATACACTCCATTGGATTGTATTCGGCAACAGGCACATGTTTTAGGGCTGCCGCATGAATTACAAAATCAACATTGTGCATCGCTTCATTAAGCCTATCCAAATCCCTTACATCACCTATGAAATATCTCATACACTCATCTGTAAAAAATTGCGCCATTTCATACTGCTTAAGCTCATCTCTGCTAAATATTATTATTTTATTTGGCTTGTATTTTTGTAAAATAATTTCAGTATACTTCTTGCCAAAACTACCTGTTCCGCCCGTAATTAGTATGTTTTTATTGTTAAACATTTTTGATTTCCTTATTATTTAAATACCACTCAATAGTTTTAACAATCCCACTATCGAAGTTCTCATCTGCCCTCCAGCCAAGCTCATTTTCA
>NZ_JACUTS010000142.1 GCF_014859695.1 Sulfurimonas sp.
GTAAAAATTTACACCATTTTACTTTATCTATGATTACAAGCATATAAATTTATATCCAACTCTTTGATTTGTCAATCAACAACATTGACAAAGAGATTGATCCCGCCGTGTATCCACTGCCCGCCTGCACCGTTTCCGATCTCCAAACGCTCACCGCTGCTATTGGTCCAACCTTGTGTACAATGGCGACAAGCCGTCCAGCTTGTATTGATATCATCATAGTTTATATGAAATGTATAACTGCTATAAGGGAAAGAAGAGCTTCCTGTGTAACCGATACGCTCAAAGATATCATTACTATAGCAGGTCACTTCAGCATCATTGAGGGCAACTTTAAAAGCGCAGGACTGACATTCGGGGAAAGAATCAAGTACCGAGTGAATATTATTGACAATAACACTTCTTACTTCCAATTCACGGCTCAGATAAATTTTTCTTAAATTATGCCCTAAGAAATCACTGAATGAAAATGGAACAGGTTGATTTGAATCTAAAACAGGTCTAATTAAATTCAATCCCTTTACTCTCTATCTGCTCCACATAAAAATTTGTTACCATCTCAATATCAAGATCGGTCTGATTGACCTCTTGATTTTGAGCAAGCAGATAGAATCGGATCATCTCGGCTTCTGTCACTGCCGGGTATTCGTTGTGTTTTGCTTCGATGACATCGGCTAGATCACTTAAAAAACCTTCGGTAGGGTTGTATCCTAGAACATAGTTTAAAACTTTACCATTATATTCTTCTCCCACTTCTGCTACTAGTCGTTCTAAATTCTTTTCCGCATTTGGTCGCTCCGTATTGATCCCGTTAATATGTACGACTGCGCTGCATGTTGATGTTGCATAAGCAATATGAACATATAGGAGCATGAAGATGGCTATTGTTAGTAATCGTTTCATCTTCTACTCCTCCAACTCTTCAATATCAAAATCACACGCACTCTTTCCATGCTTTTCTCTTTTGAAGGCATGCCCTGCGATAAGATCCATAATCCTTCCCTCTGCTCTCAAGCGATCCGGTGTATTCAACATAAGCACATCAATTTCATCGGAGTCATCATACCCGTCAAATTGTCCCATATTGGCAAACCCATATTCTATTAAACATTGCACTGCTTTTTCAGTAGACTTCTGTGCCTCAAACGCCACCTCCTGTGTCGGGTTCTCACCCCAGAATTTCTGGTAACTTCTAGCATACTGCATCAACGACTTCTGCTGTATCTGTTTTTCATAGTTTTTAAGTATCCATATCTCCACATCATCTCTGACAAGGTTACGGTTGGCGTCGATACCCAGCACTGTTTCGTTGCTGACGCTTCCCGGCTCTTGTGGCATAGTTGAGCAGATGCTGAAATCGCGGTAGAGGCTCTCTATCGCATCACTGTCATAAACGAATGTTCCGGTTGGCGTTGTCGGTTTATCCTCTCTACCGATATTCAAATGACCTTCACTGTGAATTGCTCCGATAAAACTACTCAAAGGGTCTCCACTCAACCCCACTTCTTTAAACCCATAAACAATGGCATTGATGTCATAGTTTCCAAAGGTATTGATCGAGATATCGCCAAGCGAATAGAGAAGAAGCTGTGAAGGGCTGGCTTTTACGGTCTGAGTACCTGCTGGAATTACACCAAATAATTTTCTCTGTTTTGTTTGCATATCATTATTGATAGCAATAACCGGTTCATTTGGACTTGCCGGAGTAAACTTGTCAATGGTCAATCCTTCATTGATAAAGAGTCGGCTGAGCCCGTCCGACTGGATAGTGAGGTGGTCTTTAATAATTGGATTTTTTTGGTTGTTGGGGTTGTTGTCAACCACCCAAGAGCGTATATGATAATCTCCCGCTTTAAAAATATATGTCGTGTTTTTGGCATTGTCTATAATAGTGCCGATCTTCTGAAGGCGGTTAAACCCTTTTGTAGAAGGTGGAGCATCGAAGGTAACGGTCACATTATCTGCCGCAATGACGAGATTTCCAATATCTGAAACATTAAGCGTTACGCTACTACTAATCTCGAGCGTATTTCTATTGTTTGTAGTTTGAAACACGAAAGGTTTCAATGTGGCAGGTCTGCCCTCTGTCGCTTCGCAGGGTTTTTTATCACATTTGGGTTTAGCTTTTTCAATAAAGATCTGTGGGGTGATAAGGTCACTTCCCGATCCGTTAACTGTCGCAGCACTATGGAAAATTATGGATCTTTCACTGCTGAGCGCATCCGGGAAAGCGCTCTGACACGAAGAAGAGGCAAAGAGGCTTAGAGATGTTCCCAAAAGCAGCATTGTTACTATACGCATGTGTATCCTTTTTTTGTTCAAAGTTAGCGCTTTGCAGGAAAGAAATTACTTATTCAGATGCGAAATTGTTTTGCCATACTTAACGCCTTATGTGCACTATATAGATGAAATGCTTAAGAATTAATAAAACACTATAAAACACAAAATATTTATATAAAAGTATTATTTTGTGAAATTTTATTACGCCTCTCCCATGAATGAATCTCCTATTTTCTAAATACTATTTTTTGCTATAATAATGCGACTATTTAGAAAAGGAATTTTTTTGGAACTTACTACACGACAGCTAAAAGAAAAAATTAATGAATATAAAAAGAAGCTAAGCGTAACGGTTGTTGCGCACTTCTACCAAAGAGATGAAG
>NZ_JACUTS010000143.1 GCF_014859695.1 Sulfurimonas sp.
TTCAATACTGATCAAGGATCTCAATATACTGCACAATCACATGTAGATATACTAACTGACCTTACGCACTTTTGTAAAAAAGTTCGTAAATACCTCTAATTTTCTCGAAAAGTACCCTTTTCGTAGCTTTAGGGGGCTGTAGGGACATTTGTCCCTGCCACTAAAACGGACGCGTTCGTTTTAGTGCGTAACATCAGATACTAAAACAACACGATATTAAAATCTCTATGGATGGCAAAGGTAGAAGTATAGACAATATCTGTATAGAAAGGTTTTGGAGAACAATCAAGTATGAAGAGATATATCTCAATGACTACAAGAGCATAAGTGAACTTAGATACTCTATAAATAACTATATAGTAAAATACAACTCAAGACGATTACATTCAGCTATCGGTAATAAAACACCTAACGAAGTTTATCATGAAGCCATAAAAAATGTAAATAATCAAGAGCTACATTTAGTAGCATAATGAGTGAAATAAGAATGTTGCTTTAAGTGGTCTTGACAAATGGGGACGTTATAGGAATAGCTGTTGCTAATCCTTTGAAAAAAGTCAAATCTTTGAAGGTCGATAACTCAAGAGAGAGATATTTAACAAAAAATGAGATTCTTCAGCTATTTGAACATACGCAAGATGATGAGCAGTTACATCTTTTTATTCTACTTGCCTTAACAACAGGGGCAAGAGTCGGAGCTATATGCAAAATCACGCCAAGAGATATCAATTTTGATACAAAAACCATAAGTGTTTTAGATGAAAAAAATCGTGAGAAATATACTGCTTTTTTGGGCAGTCAAGAGCTTGAAGAGCTTTTAAAAAAAAAAGGTAAAAAATCTAAAGCTTGACACTCCCGTCTTAAAAGAAAATGAAGCAAATCTGTATGATCAAATAAAACTAAAAGCCAGAACTGTGCTTGATAAACTTTTTAACAAGGATGATATAGACGTAAAATATAGAGTAGTTATACATACGCTTAGACATACATTTGCTTCACACTTGGCGATAAATGGTACACCAATTTTTACGATTCAAAAGCTGCTTAACCACAAAGATATAAAAATGACTTTGAGGTATGCAAAATTAGCTCCTGATACAGGAAGGGACTGTATTTTAAAGTTGGGATTTTAGCATTCCGTTCACTAAAATAGACAGTGGCAGCACTAAAAATTTGTACCCTTCTTTTTGAATCGGTATGATATGTTCACCCATATAAAAAATAAACCCGCCTTTAAAATTATCACAGCTATTTTGGGCAAGTTTTACAAGTCCTCTTAGTTCTGAACTCTTTATACTCGTAGATGCTTTTACCTCAATGCCGATGATGTTTGCATTGCTTTGCTCTAAAACAAAATCAACTTCATAATCGGCATCTCTATAGTGATATATCTTTGTCGTTTTTTGAGCATAAGTCGTATGTTTTAAAAGCTCTGTATAAATAAAGTTCTCAACTAGACTTCCTAAGTGTTCCCGCTCTTTTAGTATAAGCGCTTCTTTGTCTATACCAAGCAGGTGAGAAGCTAAGCCCGTGTCGATAAAGTGAATTTTAGGAGTTTTTACTTCTCTTTTGCCTCTGTTTGTAAAGTATGGATTTACTCTTTTTACCAGATAGAGAGCTTCAAGAATCTCTATATCTGATTTTACGGTCATATCTTTGATGGCGAGATGTGCTGCAAGAGAGTTATATTTGAGAAGATTGGCATTGCTGTGAGCCAAGAGCAGAAGCAGTTTAAATATTTCAGATTTATTTTCTTGACTCACTCGCTTTATAAGGCTCAAATCTTTTTCAATACGAGCCGCAATATAACTTTCAAACCAAGCATGAGATACTCTTTGAGGCTTGTCGTATACGCCGGCAAAACCGCCTTTTGTTATGATGTCAACCTGCTCTTCGACACTAATAGCTTTAAAGTTTATATCTGCTACCGTACCGCTAAAGAGCAAATCTATAAAGTTCTCGCTTTTTTGGTGTAGCTCATATTGAGAAAACGGGAAAAGATCTACGCTTACCATTCTCCCCGCTAAAGACTCATTTATAGCACTCATTTTAAAAAGATCTGCACTTCCTGTTAAGAGAAACATACCGTTTTTATTCTCTTCATCTACAACGATCTTTAGAGCTTTTACAAGTTCGATTGCCATTTGCACTTCATCTATGACCGAAGGTGTTTTTGAGAGTTGTTTTGCAAATGTTAGCGGGTCCTCTTGTGCAGCTTTTAAAATCGTCTCATCATCCATTGTATAGTATTTAAACCCTAGCTCTTTTGCTATCTCTTTACTGAGCGTTGTTTTGCCAGATTGTCTAGGTCCTGCGATGGTTACGATTTTAAAAGATTCCAATAATTCTAAAATGTAAGGCTTTATATTTCTCTTTACAAACATAGTTTTCTCCAAAATTATGAGTTATTATAACATATATTATGAATTAATATAGCATTAGTTATGAATAAACCTTGTTAAAAATAGGATATTTATATATAGGCAGTGACTTTTTTGCGGAGAGTTTAAAGCTCATAATATACTTTTTCACTGTTATCGCTCTGGAATTTATTTTGAAAATTTGAGCACCTCTTAGTTATTCGTTTTTTACATCTTATCAACTGATGTTACGCACTAAAACGAACGCGTCCGTTTTAGTGGCAGGGACAAATGT
>NZ_JACUTS010000144.1 GCF_014859695.1 Sulfurimonas sp.
AATGCAAAACAAGACCAAGGTGTGGCGATTGACATCATTGCTTCCTCCTACCAAAACGCAAATGAGATAAAAAATTTAAAAAGTTTCAAACTCTTAGCGCTTGATGGCATCCAAAATCCTCAAAACTTAGGGATGATTATCCGCTCATGTGCGGCAGGCTATGTCGATGGAATAATTCTTCCTAAAAAAAGCAGCGCAAAAATCTCTCCGCTCGTCATAAAAGCGAGTGCCGGAACACTTTTTAAACTCCCAATCTACTACTGCAACACACTGGATGAAGTTTTAAAAGAGTTGCATGATGCAAAAATCTACCTGCTCTCTTCACATGCCAAAAACAGCATCTATGATTTGAAAAAAAGCGACAAATCCATATTTGTTCTTGGAAACGAGAGCGATGGAGTCTCAAAAGAGATTGAAAAACTATGCAACGACTCGATAAGCATCCCGATGAACAGAGGCGTAGAGTCTTTAAATGTTGCGGTTACCGCTTCGCTTATCGCCTTTATGCGCTAAGCTCCTTTGCTTTTTCATCCCTAAAGAAATTTAATAAAAACACCATAAATATGGACAAAACCAAACCGCTTACAAATGCAACAACTACTATGAGCTTTCTCTTTGGTTTTACTGGATAATCTTTAACAATAAAATCACCGACGACCTCGTTGTTTCTAATATTTTGTTTTGTGATACTGTAATTTAATCTATCGATTTGCTCGTTTAGTTTAATCTTTTTGGACACCAACTCTACATTGATTTGATGTTGCAATTTTCTTATGCTCTCATTTGAGATATTTTCTTTTTCTCTTTGAAGCTCTGCAATTTTAATATTTTTGATATTTTCTATTTGTAACTCCAAATCTCTAATTGACACATTTGTAATATTCTCTTTTTCTCTCTCAAGGTTTGGTATTGTTTGTGCCAAAATGACCTCTTTTTCTACTTTTAAATCCTCTATCTTGTTTTGAGAGTTTAATATTAGGTTCTGATAATTTACCATCTGAATGGAGGCTATAGTTGATGCTGTCGCTTCCTGTGCATTTCTAATATCACTATAGAGTTTATTTACCGACTGAGTATACTCTTCCAATTTCTTAGTATGAAAATCAATTTTTGCCTCAATTGTTTTTAGCTTGAAATCTTTTGAAAATCCAATCTCTTCGTCAATTTTTACAATCTTTTGTGATTTTAAAAGATGGATTTGCTGTTGCAATTTTTTGATATCCTGCTCTTTTAATCTTTTTATCTCTTCCTCTATTTTAACAATTCCATGCTTCTTTAAAATTATTATCTGCTCCTTAATGTTTTTAATCTCAAAATCATCTATATTTTTAATTGCTCTTTTTGTGTTTTCTATGCTGTTTTTTGCTTCTGTTAGATATTGCTCTATTTTTGGCTGATATGAGTTTTTAATAAAATCAACAACCTCTCTATTCTTTTTTAACGCCTCTTCGTTTGATATAGCCTCTGTTTTTATCTCTATAAAGTTTTTTAAATTTTTGTTTGCGGAGATTGTTGTAACCTCTGAGACAAATTCATTATCCGAAGAAAGTTTGTCTTCAACATTAAAAACAAGATTTAGAGTTTTCACTAATGTTTCGGGCTCTACTATTAGATTTTCTTCTATGTATCCCACCTGAACATTAGACTTTACTTCATAGATTGGAGTTTTTGACAAAGCATAAACTATCGCACCCAAAGTTACAAGAATGGTAAAAACGGCTATAAATATTTTATAGCGAACTAAAATTTTAAAAAGTTCTCTTAGGTCAATCTCATCTTCTTGAATACTGTTTGTGACAAATTGGGATTGCTGCATCACTTAAAACACGTCCATTGTGGAAACGAAATAGACCCACACCCCTAAAATCACCAGCATCACAGCAGAACTCTTAAAATATATATTCACAATTTGCCCTTAATTTTACTATTAGTAAAACTTTACACAAATAGTCCTTTGCATTATCTTACGATATGACAAATTTTTACTAATAGTAAACAAAGGCATCTGTTTTGGAAGTATTTGAGAAAATAAATTATCTTATTAGCGAAAAAAATCTGTCCAAAAAAGAGTTTGCAGATAAATTTCTATCTTTAAATCCAAGACTGAGGACAACAGGAGAAGCGCCAAGCTATTCAAGCATATATGGTTATTTAAGCGGAAGACGAGAGATAAAAATAGAGTTGATTCCCTACATTGCAGAAGCGTTAAATGTCAAAGAGCAGGAGTTGTTCAACTTTGACTTAGAGTACTCGACTGAATTCAATATAAGATACTCAAAAGATGCAAGAGAGATTATAGAGCTTCTTCAATATGCCCCAAAAAATATGATAGAACATATCAAAGCAACGTTGCAAAAATTTAAAAAAAGCTATGAAGATGGAGTAAAAGAACCTACCTCATCATGATTTCATAAGGGCGTTTTATCTCCCCGACAACCTCATCTACGCTCATGTGGCGCGATTTTCTTAAAAACTCTTTGCTCTCAAGAAAAACCAAAACGGTAGGGATGGCAAAAATGCTAAAATAAGCGGCTATCTCCTGGTCTATAGAGGTGTCTATACTTATGATTTGAAACTCTTTAAAGTTGCTCTTTATCGCTTCAAAAAGTTTTGGTT
>NZ_JACUTS010000044.1 GCF_014859695.1 Sulfurimonas sp.
TAAATTTTGCAAAATCTAGCATATTTGTCCTTATGTAGCTTGTTTATATTTTATAGTTATGGTAATTATCTCTAAAAAGTGTTGAAATTCTCATTAATTTATTTTTCAAAGCGTCCTGCCAACTTTTGATAAACATCACAACTCTCTAAAAGTTCGCTGTGATTTCCGCTTGCGATAATCTTGCCTTTTTGCATTACCAAAATCTTGTCCGCATGCCTAATTGTGCTGAGTCTATGGGCAATCGTTATAGTTATCTTATCTTTTGTATACTCCTGCAGAGCGTTTTGAATTCTCTTTTCACTCTCATTGTCCAAAGCCGAAGTTGCCTCATCAAAAAGCAGAAGAGAAGCATGTTTGTAGATAGCTCTTGCAATCGCTATGCGCTGTCTTTGACCGCCCGAGAGATTTGAGCCGTACTCCTCCATTTTTGTGTGTATCCCCTCATCTAAAGATGTTACAAAATCATAAGCATCTGCAAGTTTTAAGGATTCAACGACTCTTGCCTCGTCAATCTCTTGCCCATAAGCAACGTTAGCAGCAAGGGTATCTTGGAAGATGTAGATTCTCTGTGTTACAAGCGAGATGTGATGCTTTAGCGAATCTTGCGTAAACTCTTTTATATTCGTTCCGTTTACCAACACTTCACCGTCATCTGGGTCATAAAAACGAAGTAGCATATTTATAAATGTACTTTTCCCGCCTCCGCTGTCTCCCACAAGCGCTATATTTTCCCCCTGTTTTATCTCGACGCTCACATCATCAAGCGCGTAAGAGTCATCATACTTTAGTTTTACATGTTTGAACTCTATATGCGTGATGTCATCTTTTAAAACTTTTTTCCCGTCTATAATCCTATTTTCTCTATCAAGCAGCTCAAAAACTCTCTCACTTGCGGCCAGTGCATCTTGGATTTTTGAATATATTGAACTGATGCGGCGAATGGGCTGAAAAACAAGTCCTACGGCGGTAATGAACGCCGTAAATTCGCCCACACTCATCCTGCCCTCATAAACTTCTTTTCCACCTACAAAAATAACCGCCGCAAGCCCTATAGCTCCGACAATCTCCATCATTGGAGAGACTATATCTCCAACATAAACAGACTTCATGTTTATCTTGAAAAACTGCCAGTTTTGAACACTGAATCTATCTAGCTCAAACCTCTGCGTTGCATTTGCCTTTATGATTTCGCTGTTGTTAAAAACCTCGGTAAGTCTTGTTAGGACATCGGCATTTTTCTCTTGTGAACGGCGGGAGTATTTTTTAAGTTTTTTGCCGATTAAAAGAATCGGATAAACCACAACCGGCAGCACTACTAACGAGTAGAAGGCTAGAAGTGGATTTAGATATACCACATAGCCAACCAGTGCGACAACAGTCAAACTCTCCCGAAAGAGTTCAGGCAGCATGTTAGAGACAAAATATCTAATCCGCTCTATATCGCTTGTAACCCTTGAGATAAGTTCGCCGCTGCGGTTGAGATACAAAAACGTCATGTCAAGATTGATGATTTTTTCTAAAAGAATCTCACGAAACCTCGTAACAATATGCTGTCCGATATAGTTCATAAAAACCGACTGCATATACCTGCCTGCGGATTTAAAGAAATATATAACTATAAGTCCTATCGGAATATAATAGAGCATCTCCTCTTTTTTCTCTATGAACATCTCATCCATAAGAGGCTTCATAATATGCGCCGTCGCCGTTGTAGCGCTAACGGTAAAAATAATGCCCACAAGCACTAAAAAATACTCTAATTTATACTCTTTTATGTAAGGCAGATAGCGTTTTAAAATTTTTCTCAATAACTCTTCTTTAAAGTATAGACTACTGTTTTTGGAGAAATTTTATCTAAAAAACAAAAACAAGCACCGAATAATCTAGATTTCATTATATTTTATGTAAAATTCAAAAATGAAAATATGCATAGTAAAACTCTCTGCCATGGGTGATATCATTCATGCAATGGTAGCACTTCAGTTTATAAAAAAAGAGATTCCCGATGCTCAAATAGATTGGGTCGTTGAGAGTGCTTTTAAAGGCGTGCTGCAAAACAACCCGCATATCGATAATATCTTACCCATAAATCTTAAGTCCATAAAAAAAGATAAAAGCGAAATTTTTAATCAATACAAAATTTTAAAAAGCTACTCAAAAAACAACTACGACATTATCATAGATGCGCAAGGGCTTTTAAAATCTGCCATAGTTGCTAAAATAATCGGAGCAAAAACTATTGCAGGATTTGACAAAGAGTCAATTCGTGAGGGCATTGCATCTCTTTTTTACAACAAAAAAGTCCACATAGCTTACGACGCAAACACAATAGACAGAAATGCAACCGTAATCTGCGAACCGCTTGGCATAGAAATAACAAGCGAAAAAATTCTAAATAAGGAGAAGTTTCTATTTTGGGTCTCACATGTAGAAAATCTGCCTAAAGTTTTCAATCTTTTTGTTGTAGGCTCTACATGGGAGAGCAGGAACTATCCGAAAGAGAAGTTTGTAGAGATTGCCGAAGCTTTAAAAACTCAAACATTTATAGTTTGGGGAAGCGAAGATGAGCATCAAAAAGCACTCTGGATGCAGGAGCAGTCTGAGTTTTTGCATCTGCTACCGAAAGGCTCTTTGGATGAACTGAAATTCGTCATCTCAAAATGCTCTCTACTTATAGGAAACGATACGGGACCTACTCACATGGCATGGGGATTGAATGTGCCGTCCATAACCATATTCGGTCCGACTCCGACAAATCGCGTCTATGTAACGCCGATAAATAGAGTTGTAAAGTCAAATAGTATTGTAAACCACTACAAACTGGATAAGAATGACTTCTCTATCTGTGACATAGACTCTAACGAAATAGTAAAAATAGCAAAGGAACTATAAAAAATGAACCTACTTGTATTAACGGCAACAAATGGCTCTTATAACAGCGTAAGACCGGAAGCGGAAATATATATTTCACTTCTTAAGTTTGGTTACAACATAACAATAATGACGGATGAAGGGAGCAAATATGCTAAAAAATTTAGAGAGCATGGCATAAAAGTTATTGATGCACACTATAACAAAAAAATTTCTCCAAAAACTATCAAAAATATAAGAGAAGCGATAATAAGACATAATATCGATATCGTCTATGCAACAAACTCAAAATCAATATCAAATGCAGTATTTGCGTGCATTGGAACAGGTGTAAAACTTGTAACTTATAGAGGAACAACAGGCGGACTCTACCGCCATGACCCAAGCTCTTACCTAAATGCTCTCAACCCAATAGTTGACGGCGTTATCTGCGTCTCAGAAGCCGTAACCAAACATGTAAAAAAACAAATCTTTAACAAATCAAAAAAAGTTAAAACCATCTACAAGGGGCATGAAGTCGAGTGGTACAACACGCAGCCCATAAATCTAGAAGAATTTGGAACAAAAAACAGCAATTTTAATGTCGCTTTTGTTGCAAACGTAAGAAAGATAAAGGGGCTTAGTTATTTATTACAAGCTGCAAAAAAATTATCAAATTACGAAGATATTCATATTCTTCTTATCGGGGAAAATATCTCGAAAGAACCTTACCTTTCGGAGATAAAGAATAGTGGGATGAGTGAAAGAATTCATATTACAGGATATCGCGACAATGCACCACAGATAATAGCTTCTTGTAGCGTTTTAGTTCAGGCATCTATAAGAGAAGGTCTTTCCCGTGTTATCCTTGAGGCTCTAGCTGCAAAAATACCAGTTATTGCCTCAGCTAATGAGGGAAACAAAGAGATTATAAAAAATGGATTTAATGGCTTAATCGTTCCTATTAAAGATGCAGGTGCTATTGCAGAAAAAATCATAGAACTGCATGATGAATCAGAAAAACTTAAACAGCTATCAGAAAATTGTAATTCTATTTTTGAAACACAAATGTCACACAAAACGACTGTAAGCGAATATGATAGATTTTTTAAAGAACTTTTACAAGTTTTGTAATGACTAAGTTCAAAAAAACTATGAACTGGCACTTTTATCAATTCATAAGAGAGATAATTTTAATAGCTAAAATTAAGGAGAAGTACATTTGAAGATATTAGTAACAGGAACAGCGGGATTTATAGGAAGCCATTTGGCTATTAAACTACTTGAGCGTGGTGATGAGGTAGTAGGACTTGACAATATCAATGACTATTATGATCAAAATGTCAAATATGGCAGGCTTCAAAGAGGTGGAATTATAAAGACCATTGAAGAGGGTAAAGATATACCTTATTGCAAAGTTCTTATATCTAACACTAATGCAAACTATAAGTTTATAAAGCTTAATTTGGAAGACAAAGAAGCAATGATGGAGCTTTTTAAATCTGAGAAGTTTGACGCAGTATGTAATCTTGCTGCTCAAGCTGGGGTTAGATACTCTTTAACAAACCCTGATGCCTATATGGATAGTAACATCATAGGGTTTATGAATATTTTGGAGTCATGCAGACATAACAATGTGAAAAATCTATGTTACGCTTCTAGCTCATCGGTTTATGGGCTTAATGAAGAGTTGCCATTTAGCACAAACCATAATGTAGATCATCCAATTTCACTATATGCAGCTAGTAAAAAATCAAATGAACTAATGGCGCATACGTACAGTCATCTATTCGGCATATCTACTACGGGTCTTAGATTTTTTACAGTTTATGGACCTTGGGGAAGACCTGATATGGCGCTTTTTTTATTTACTAAAGCTGCCCTTGAAGGAAAGCCTATAGATGTGTTTAATAATGGCGAAATGCTTAGAGACTTTACATACATTGATGATATAGTCGAGGGTGTAATGAGAGTTATTGACAATCCGGCTAAAAGAGATGAAGAGTGGAATGGTAAAACAGGAGAAATTTCAACATCATCAGCACCATACAAAATCTATAATATAGGAAACAACAACCCTGTAAAACTAATGGATTTTATAACGGCCATTGAAAATAAGCTTGGAAAAACAATAGAAAAAAATTACTTGCCAATTCAAGCAGGTGATGTACCCGCAACCTATGCAGATGTTACAGACTTAGTAGAGGACTTAGGCTATAAACCAGCAACGCCCGTGCAAGAAGGTATAAATAAGTTTGTAGATTGGTACTTAAAATTTTTCGGATATAACAAAGATGGGAGTAAAAAATAATATGCAAAATATAAAAATATGTGTAATAGGTTTAGGATATGTAGGGCTACCTTTAGCTCATGCGTTTAGCGAAAAATATGAAGTAGTGGGGTTTGATATATCTCAGTGGCGCATAGATGAGCTTTCAAGCGGATACGATAGAACACTTGAACTTAATGAAACACAAGTAAAAGAAGCACTTGTAAATGGCATGAAGTTCACTTTGAATATTGATGATATTAAAGATTGTAATGTCTATATAGTAACTGTTCCAACCCCGATAGACAAAAATAAAAGACCTGATTTGACACCGCTTATAAAAGCTAGCGAGACTATAGGGAAAGTACTTAAAAAAGATGACATAGTTATCTATGAAAGCACAGTTTATCCGGGAGCAACTGAAGAGGATTGTGTGCCAGTACTTGAAAAATTCTCTGGACTAAAATTTAATCAAGATTTCTTTTGCGGTTATAGCCCAGAGCGAATCAATCCAGGCGACAAAGAACATACAGTTACAAAAATCAAAAAAGTAACAGCAGGAAGCACACCTGAGATAGGTAAAAAAGTAGATGCACTCTATTCAAGCATTATAACAGCAGGAACACACCTAGCACCAACCATAAAAGTAGCAGAAGCGGCAAAAGTTATAGAAAATTCTCAAAGAGATATCAACATAGCATTTGTTAATGAACTCGCAATTATTTTCAACAAACTTGGCATAAACACAAATGACGTCTTGGCAGCTGCAGGAACTAAATGGAATTTTCTACCGTTTCGTCCAGGACTTGTAGGTGGTCACTGTATTGGGGTTGACCCATACTACTTAACACACAAAGCACAACAGGTTGGTTACAACCCTGAAATCATCCTAGCAGGAAGAAGACTCAACGATAACATGGGTATCTATGTCGCAAATCAAGTGATAAAGCTAATGATAAAAAAAGGGCATAAGATAGGGGGTTCAAAAGTACTAGTCTTAGGAATCACTTTCAAAGAAAATTGCCCAGACATAAGAAACTCAAGGGTAATAGATGTCATACAAGAATTACAAGAGTTTGGATGCAATATTGATATATATGACCCATGGGCAGATGCAAAAGAAGTAAAGCATGAATATAATTTTGAATTAATAAAAGAATTAGATACATCAAAATATGAAGCTATTGTTTTAGCTGTTGCTCATAATGAGTTTAAAGAGCTGAAGCTTAAAACAGATAATAATGTTGTTTTTGATATTAAATCTATTTTAGACGAACCTGATGGCAGATTATAACTACATAAGTTTCCTTGGGTAGTTATAATTTTACCCGATTGACACAGAATTTTGAACGGTCTCCTCTATGCTTTAGGCAACAGCTATTCTCAAATAGCCAAACTCCTTCCTGTGTTCCATAAATATAAAAAACTCTTTTTACATCAAATGGTATTTGTCTATTTGTTTCAAGAGCGACAAGTTGTCCTCTGTGGTCTCCTAATACTTTAAATTCTTCTATCATTTATCTATCCCGTATTTCTTTAAATACCACTCAACAGTCTTAACAATCCCACTATCAAAATTCTCATCTGCTCTCCAGAGAAGTTCATTTTCCAGTTTTGTAGCATCTATGGCGTAGCGTCTATCGTGTCCTGCTCGGTCCTCTACAAACGTAATCAGCTCTTTGTAGCTAGATTCTTCGCTTTGCTCAGAATGACGATTGTTTGACTCAGAATGACGAGGTACCATCTCATCTAAAATAGTACAAATCCTATCTACTATCTGAAGATTTGTTCTCTCATTTTTTCCGCCGATATTATATACCTCACCGGTTTTTCCAGCGTGATAGACTAAGTCTATACCTTTGCAGTGGTCAAGCACATAGAGCCAGTCTCTTATATTTTTGCCATCACCATATATTGGGATTGGATTTCCATTTAGTGCATTTCTTATAATAGTTGGAATCAATTTCTCATCATGCTGTTTTGGTCCATAGTTGTTGGAGCAGTTTGTTATAACCGTATTCATTCCGTATGTCTCTCTGTAAGCTCTTACTATCATGTCCGATGAAGCTTTTGAAGCTGAATATGGAGAATTTGGAGCGTAAGGAGTTGTCTCTGTGAACAGATCAGTTTCGTTTAGTGTTCCGTATACTTCATCAGAGGGAGGTTGGATCCTTAACTTTGCTCAGGATGACGGGAAGAAAGCTCAGGATGACCACTATCCGTCATTCTGAACGAATGTGAAGAATCTACTAAAAATCTCTCTTTATAAACAAATGGTTTCTCCATCCAATGTTTATATGCTACATCTACTAGAGTAAAAGTACCTGTTACATTTGTTTGCACAAATACAGCCGGATTTTTAATGGAGTTATCTACATGTGATTCTGCTGCAAAGTGAATGACACCTTGTATGTCATACTCGTTAAATATAAACTCTACCAACTCGCGGTTGCAGATATCGCCTTTTATAAACTTATAGCGTGGGTTATTTTCACACTCTTTTAGGTTATCTAGATTTCCTGCATAAGTAAGAAGGTCTAGATTTACGATATTGTACTTACTATATTTTTCTAAAAAATATGGTACAAAGTTCGAGCCGATAAAGCCCGCACAGCCTGTCACAAGTATAGTTTTACGATTGTTATCGAACATTTATCTCCTTTACCAAATCATAAAGGTATTGTCCATATCCATTCTTAGATAAAGGTCTCGCTATTTCAAGTATTTTTTCTTTTGATATCCAACCGTTATTATATGCTATCTCTTCAAGACAAGCTATCTTGTAGCCCTGCCTATGCTCTATAGTCTGCACAAATTGCCCCGCTTCCATAAGACTATCATGTGTCCCTGTATCAAGCCAAGCGAATCCTCGACCTAAAAGTTCGACTTTTAACTTACCATTTTGTTTCTCTCTTTTTACGGCTGTTATCTCAAGCTCGCCGCGATGTGACGGTTTTACATTTTTAGCGATTTTTACCGCATCATTGTCATAAAAATACAACCCAGTAACTGCAAAGTTTGATTTTGGATGTTCTGGTTTTTCTTCTATGCTTACAGCATTTTTATTTTCATCAAATGCAACTACCCCAAATCTATGCGGATCTTTTACCTGATAGCCAAAAACAACAGCTCCTTCTTTTAAAGGAGCCGTCTTTTTCAGCATGTAAGAAAATCCCTGTTCATAAAATATGTTGTCGCCAAGTATCAGACAAACACTCTCATCTCCTATAAACTCTTCGCCTAATATAAAAGCTTGTGCCAGTCCATCCGGAGAAGGCTGGATTTTATATGAAAGATTTATTCCCCATTTGCTGTCATCGCCTAGCAACTCTTCAAACTTTCCTATATCTTACGGCGTTGAGATGATAAGTATCTCTTTTATGCCAGCCAACATCAAAACTGAAAGAGGATAATATATCATTGGTTTATCATAAATAGGAAGCAGCTGTTTGCTTATAGAGCGGGTTACAGGATAAAGTCTTGTGCCACTTCCACCGGCTAAAATAATACCTTTCATTTGCCTTGCACCTCGTTGTTAATTACGCAAGTATATCAAATATTATCTAAGAACTAAATTTCAAACAATTAAGTATATTTTAGATAAAATCGGCGAAAAACTTATGGATATAGCATGACAAATATTAATATCAAAAAAGTTTCCATAGACGACTACATCAATTATATATTCGTTCTATACGCTTTTTTACTTCCGATATCAAGAGGCGGCATCTCAATATTGACTGCCTTACTGTTTGTTTTATGGCTGTTTTCAAACGACTTTAGCAAAAAAATAGAGTTTATAAAATCAAACAGTGTCATCTTATATTTTCTTGCTTTTGTAGGCTTTAGCTTGTTGTCTCTATTTTGGTCGGACGATGCCGGCAGCGGCTTGGCGTACATTAGAAAGTATTGGTACTTTTTAGCTATTTTAGTCATTGCTACAACGGTTCAGAAAAAATTTATTGAATATGCAATCTCCGCTTTCTTGGCTGGTATGCTTATAAGCGAAGCCCTTTCTTACAGCATATTTTTTGAACTTATAGAGTGGAAACATGGAAGCCCAAGCGATCCGACTCCATTTATGAACCATCTTCAATACTCTATGCTATTAACATTCACTTCTCTCTTGCTTTTAAACAGATTTTTTCATGAAGAGCGGCTAAAATGGAAAATCTTCTACTTTCTATACTTCCTAACAGTTACATCAAACCTGTTTTTAAACGGCGGCAGAACGGGTCATCTAGCTTTTGCCGTAACAATATTTGTAGTCGGTTTTCTAAACATAAAAAATAAATTTTTAGCATTTTTTAGTATGCTACTCTTGTCTGCATCCATTTTTTATACAGCCTATCACGTTAGCCCAGTATTTAAAAATAGGTTTGACGCATCGGTTACAGAAACACAAAATATAACTCAGGATGGCTCATTTTGCGGTTCATTCGGTTCAAGACTTGGAATGTGGATAGTCGGCAGTGAAATATTTTTGGATAACCCAATCATCGGAACAGGCGTTGTGAAAAACATGGATGATATGGTCAATCGCATTAAAGAGTCCCACCCAGATAAAATATGTGTTATACATTTACCGAGTTACCACAACTTCTATGTCCAATCGGCTGTTCATCTTGGAATCATCGGGCTATTTTTATATCTTATGATTTTTTATAGTATTTTAAAACTAGAGATTCGTGATAAATACTACTTTAGAACAATGATAATTTTTGTAAGCGTCTATTCCGTTTCCAGCTTGGTAGAAACGATGTTTCACGAGCAGTTTTCGATGGCGCTGCTTACACTTTTTACAGGATTATTTATAGCTCAACACAGGATAGAGAATGAAGCTTAGTTATGTTAATGAAAGATATATTGACTTGCTAAAAAATATACAAAATTATTTTAGTGAATCAAACAAATCAATTCACAAAGCAAGAAACGAGATAAAAATCATTGATTTTAACGGTGAGAGCCTAGTCGTAAAATCTTTTAAAATACCAAATATACTAAACAAGATAGTCTATACCTTTTTTAGAGACTCAAAAGCAAAGAAATCATATGAGAACAGCATTAAAATAGGAAGTTTTGCACCAAAACCGATAGGCTTTATAGAGTTTAAAAAATTTGGTTTAATCGATGAGAGCTATTTTGTAAGCGAAAATTTCAAATATGATTTTACGATAAGAGAACCGTTACGTGATGATAATTTTGAAAATAAAAAAGATATTTTTAAAGCTTTCGCAAAATTTACATTTGAACTACATGAAAACAATATTTGCCATCTTGATTATTCACTTGGAAATATTTTAATAAAAAAAGATGGCGACTCTTATTTATTTAAAATAGTTGACATAAACAGGATGGAGTTCAAAAAACTAACTCTTGCCGAGAGACTCCAAAACTTCTCAAAACTTTGGGCGAAAAATGATGATTTAACCATCATCATAAAAGAGTATTGCAGACTCATAAGCGCTGATGAAGAGAGTTCTATCAAGATTGCATTAAAATACGCTCAAGAACATAAAGACAGAAAAAATATCAAAAAAAGACTTCGTGGACAAAAGGTTGTTGATTAATTATGCTCTTTAATTCTTATGAATTTATTTTTCTTTTTCTACCCATAACTTTCTTTGTCTATTTTTATCTACTCAACAAAAGACTTATTACTGGAGCAAAGGGATTTTTAGTATTTTCAAGCCTATTTTTTTACAGCTGGTGGAATATTGCTTACCTGCCTCTAATATTGGGCTCAATGCTTTTTAATTACATTATCGGCAGCAGTTTAAATGAAAACTCCTCAAAAATCAAATTTTCAAAAAAAAGCGTTTTAGCTTTTGGAATTAGTGCAAACCTGCTTTTGCTTGGCTATTTCAAATACTATGACTTTTTTATAACTGGTGTAAATACGCTACTCGGCTCAGATATAGAACTCTTACATCTTTTGCTGCCACTTGCTATTAGTTTTTTTACATTTCAACAGATTGCTTATCTCGTTGATAGCTACAGAGGCGAAACCAAGGAGTATGACTTTTTAAATTATGCGATTTTCGTTACATTTTTTCCTCAGCTAATCGCTGGACCAATCGTGCACCACAAAGAGATGATGCCACAGTTTGCATCAAAATTTAACTTAGTAAAAAAACATAAAAACATTGCGCTTGGCTTGTTTATCTTCTCTATCGGGCTGTTTAAAAAAGTCATCATTGCCGACAATCTGGCGATAATGGCAACCAATGGATTTGCATCATCAGCAGCTTTAAACACCGCTGAAGCTTGGATTGCATCGCTATCTTACACGCTTCAATTATATTTTGATTTCAGTGGATATACAGATATGGCAATTGGCATTGCTCTGCTGTTTAATATAAAACTGCCGATAAACTTCAACACTCCATACAAATCAACAAATATAAAAGAGTTCTGGAGAAGATGGCACATCACTCTTTCAAGGTTTTTAAGAGATTATATATATATTCCGCTTGGCGGAAACAGAGTCTCTTCCGCAAGAATCTACTCAAACCTGATGATAACATTTATCTTGGGTGGTCTTTGGCATGGAGCAGGTTTGACATTTCTTTTTTGGGGATTTTTACATGGTGCAGCGCTTGTTATTCATAGAGCATGGCAAAATACCGGCATAAAACTCAACAAATTTGTTGCATGGTTTATTACTTTTAACTTCATAAATATAAGTTGGGTGTTTTTCAAAGCTAGTGAGTTTGACCAAGCATTAAATATTTTAAAAGCGATGTTTATATATAAAGAAATAAACACAACTATACATAGAATAGAGCATATACTTTCACATTTAAGTGCAGATGACAAAACGGCTTCTATTTTTATATTCGCGTTTATTGCATCAATATTTTTTAAAAATAGCATAGAGCTAATGCGAGGCTTTAAGCCAAACTATCGGTATATGATTTTTATCTTGACAATTGCTCTTGCATCACTTCTAGAGATGCATCAAGTAACAGAATTTTTATATTTTAATTTTTAGGATATGCGCGTGAACTATAAAAAATTTAATAAAATAACGCTCCTTTCTATCTTGGCTGCATTCTTTGCAACAATACTTTTTAACTTTATTATCGACCCCTACCATGTTTTCAATACACCGAAATTTGAAAAAATCAATGCAATCAAAAATCACACCATAAACCACGGCATGTCTAAATTTTATACCGCTAAACTTGCAAATCCAACTGTTTTGCTCATCGGAACTTCACGTACGGCACATATGCATCCAAAATATCTCCAAAAATATTTTTCAAATGAAAAAATCTACAATCTAGCCGTACCTGGTTCTGGCATAGCGTCACAAAGAAATAATATTGAGTATTTCATTAAACATCACAAAATAAAAGCCATTGTTTATGGTGTCGATTTTTTTGCATTCAACCCAACCAACAATACACCAAATTCAAAAGAAGAGGGACGATACACTGATGACTTTACAAAAGATTATATGGATTCGCTCTTAAGTATAAGAACACTTAGAAAGAGCATTAAAACTCTGGGAGACAACATCAAAGGTAAATACCAACATCTCGATTATGCCATTGGATGGGACACTTACGAAAATGATTATCTTCATATAGAAAAAGATGGAATTCCCTACATAGAAGCAAAAACTTCCAAAGAGCTACAAATGCTCTCAACACAAAACAAACACTTTAACTACGCACCCTTCAAAGAGGCCTCTTCTATAGAAAAACCACTTGAAGATATAGAAAAAATCGTACAGTTATGCAAAGAAAACGATATTGCACTCCACATGTTTATATCTCCAATTTATTCAGAAATAGTTGATTTAATATACTCTCGAGAATATGGTAAATCTTATCATCACTGGAAAAATGAGCTTGCGAAATATGGCAGCGTTTATGACTTTAGCGGC
Organism: Sulfurimonas sp.; assembly: GCF_014859695.1. Taxonomy (GTDB): domain Bacteria; phylum Campylobacterota; class Campylobacteria; order Campylobacterales; family Sulfurimonadaceae; genus Sulfurimonas. Next base: position 13,014 of record NZ_JACUTS010000044.1, read on the forward strand.
TATAACTCTATAACTACAGATGTATCAAATTATATAGACGGCAGCCACTATCAAACAAAACTTGCCCCCCTTATGTTTGCAAAAATGTTTCATGATAAATCAGTAGATGTTCCAAACGATTTTGGTACAATTTTAACTGTTCAAAATATAGATAAAATGCTAACAACACAAGAAGAGATAGCAAGGCAGAAATAGTGTATATAATTAAAAATATTTCATGTGTCATAATCGTAAAAAATGCAGCCACAACAATAGAGGCTACCTTAGAATCTCTAAAATCTTTTGAAGATGTGGTTTTATACGACAACGGCTCGACGGACAGTACTATTGAAATCTCAAAAAATTACTCAAATATAAATCTAATTCAAGGTAAATTTTCAGGCTTTGGACCAACAAAAAACAGAGCTGCAACTTTTGCAAAAAATGAATGGATTCTTTCATTAGATGCGGATGAGACAGTATCAACATCCTTAATTGAAGAACTAAAAAATCTTAAGCTAGATAATGTAAAAGAGGTTTTTATACTCAAACGGGACAACTATTTTTTAAATAAAGAGGTAAAACACGGCGGATGGGGAAATGACTACCTAACAAGGATTTACAATAGAACCTTCCACAATTTCAACCAAAATATAGTTCATGAATTTGTGGAACTCAAAAACGATACAATCAAAATAAGTCTAAAAAGCAGTTTTAAACATAACGCAGTACAAGATATAAACTCATTTTTATACAAAATAGCATCATATTCAGACCTAGCATCAAAAAATAAAAAAACTTGTTGCTTTTTAACAGTATTTCTTAAAGCAAACTGGGCATTTTTTAAAACATATTTTTTGCAACTCGGTATTTTAGACGGCTGGAGAGGATTTTTTATTGCTTCAACCAACGCTTACAGTAAATTTTTTAGATACACAAAAAGGTATATAAATTGCAAAAAATAATCACTCATGCAAACTTTGCAAAAGGCTTTCGTGGCGGAGAGAGACAAACACAGCTGCTTATAGAGCAACTCTCTCTTCATGGCTACAAGCAAAAACTACTAGTGAGAAAAAACTCTGAGCTTACAAAAAGGTGCATAGATATAAAAAATTTAGAGATTATTGAAATATCCAAGCCATATATATTGCATCTTAATAAAATAAAAAACGGTTCCATCATACATGCACATGAGACAAAAGCACTTCAGTTTGCTTATTTTGCAAATTTATTAAAAAAAATTCCCTACATCGTCACAAGAAGAGTCGACAACACTCTTAAAACAAACTTTTTAAACACGCTAATGTACACAAATGCAAAAGCATCAGTTGCGCTCTCAAGAGTAATTGAAAAAGAGATATTAAGAGTTGCTCCAAAAGCGATTACAAAGATCATTCCAAGTGCATTTAGCGATATAAAAATCAATGATAAAAATGTAATGAAGATAAAAAAAAGATTTGAGAAAAAATTTCTCATAGGTCATGTAGGCGCACTCGATGACAAACATAAAGGGCAATCCATGATCATCGACATAGCAAAAAAAATACAAATTTCACATCCAGAGATTCACTTTTTGCTAGTCGGCGGCGGATGCGATGAAGAGCACTTTAAGGAGATGGCAGAAGAGCTTACAAACATCACTTTTGAAGGTTTTGTAAACAATGTAAACGACTATATAAGATGTTTTGATATGTTTGTTTTTCCATCAAGAAATGAGGGACTCGGATCTACTCTTCTTGATGTTATGAACATTGGAGTACCTATTATCGCAAGCCGAGTAGGTGGAATACCCGATATTATCAACAACAATCAAAACGGGCTGCTTTTTGATATAAACAATCCTGAAGAACTTGAAAAACTCATTATATCTCTCTATACAGATAAAGAAAAAATGGATTTTTTAGTGTCAAACGCAAAGAAAACAGTTCAAATATATTCAGCTCAAAATATGGCAGCTTCATACATAAAATTATACGAGGAATAAAATGAATACTATTAAATCTATTGCTATCGGTCTTAGAAATATCAATACAAAAAGCGGTTTAGGCAAAATAGTATATGAACAAATAAAATATTATCAAAATCAAGGTATTAGAGTAGATATTTATACACACAAATATGATGACATAATAAAGAAAAGCGGTGCTAAAATCTTTAAAATTTTCAAAGTTCCTTTTATAAATGAATTTTATCAAAGACTTTTCTTTGCAAAATTTGTACAAAAAAAAATCACTAAAAAAAGTTATGATTTAGTTGTAGGACATGGCGATCTCATAGAACAAGATATCTTATTTTTGCATAATTTAGTTGAAAAAGCCTATCTCTTAACACATAAAAAAAAGATGGAACCACTCAATGATTTAGCTAAATTTAGAGAGTTAATATTTAAATCACAAAAATTTAAACTATTAATAGCCAACTCTGCTTTAATGAAAAATGAGTTAATTGAGTATTTCCATATTCCAAAAGATAAAATTAAAATTGTCTATCCTGGGTACGATCAAAAACAATTTAATATTAGCAATAAAAAAAGCATCAGAACTGCTATGAGAAAAAATTTAAAAATAGATGAAGAAAGTGTTTTAGTAGGTTTTATTACCTCCGGTGATTTTAAAAAAAGAGCTTTATCTCTTTTTATAGAAGCAATAAATAAAATTGACAAAAATTTAGATTTTAAAATATTAATGGTAGGAAAAGATAGCAATATCGATAAATATATGCAAGAGATAAAAACATTTGGATTGGAAAGTAGATTTATCCTCAAAGATCCGATAAATAGCGTGGAGAAATATTTTTATGCCGTAGATTTTACAGTTCATCCGGCCTATTTTGAAGAGTTTGGCATGGTAGTACAAGAGGCCATGGCTTGTGGCTTACCCGTTATAACATCTACATGTGTGGGAGCATCTGAAATAATACTAGATAAAACTAGGTAAATCCGATGAAAAATAAAACAAACCTTAAATGATACTTTTCTGTTCA
>NZ_JACUTS010000145.1 GCF_014859695.1 Sulfurimonas sp.
AAGAGACGTAGAGTATAACGATTCTGTTTATTTTGGTCTGAAATTTCTGTTTTAGACTAAGAATTTAACTCTTTTACGGCTTCTATAACCTCTGCGGCCGTAATGCTTTTCATGCACTCATGATGTCCAAGCGGGCACTCTCTTCTCATGCATGGGGCGCACTCCATGTCGTGTCTTACAATCTTGCTTTTCTCATTCATCCATTGCGAAGTTTCCGTATGTTTTGTCGGACCGAATATTGAGACGGTAGGAACTTGATACGCAGCGGCTACATGCATAGGTCCGCTGTCGTTTGTAACAAATAGCGAACATCCGCCGATAAGAGAGCAGAGCTCTTTTATGTCTGTTTTTCCTGCTAAGTTTGTGTAGTTTGTTACATGTGAAGATTTGAGATATGACTCGATTTCAGCCGCCATCTCTACTTCATTCGGTCCGCCGAAGATGATGATGTCGTATCTATCGCTATACTCTTTTGCAACAAGAGCAAATCTCTCAGGATACCACCGTTTGGCACTTCCGTATGTCGCTCCTGCGTTTATGCCCATTGTTGGTTTGTCAAATTTTTTCGGTTCTATGTAGAGCTTAAGATGCGGTGTGGTTTTGTTCCATGCGTCGGTGTTTATCATGGCAAGTTCGGCATATTGTTTACAGAGGTGCTTATCTGCTTTTATACTCGGCGTATGCGAAAGCATGAACATGGAGTGCCACGATTTTTTGGCTACGCTAAAAAAAGTTCCCGTGAGTTTTAAAAGAAGTGATGAGTGAATCTGGTTTCTAAAAGAGATTGCCATGTCAAAACTGCCTAACTTTTTGGCAAGCTCATATGTTGCTTTGATTCTGTTTGGAGCTTTTTTTGTCTCATCTACTATCGCCAATTCGCATTTTGGATGGTGTTTCAGCGCCTCGATTGAGACAAAACTTCCCACAAAAGTAAATCTTGCGCTTGGATAGTAAGTACTTAGAAGTTCAATGGCTGGAGTTGCCATAACAGCGTCACCAAGCCAGTTTGGTAAAATTATTAGTATTTTCATGCTGGAATTATACCGCGTCTTTTATATAAATATAAATCGGGGATGAACCTATGTTTAGGGTTTGGCTCTCTATCTTCTCTCCATCACGTGAATATGGTGTGAAAAAATCTTCTTTTTTCAGAGTTGTCGGGTTTAGCGACCAGTGGATTTGAAGAAGCACGTTGTCCACTAAAAATTGAAGAATATAATAGCCCCGTTTTATATCAAGTCGTAAAAATTGAGAGTTTTTTAGATTTTGAACCATAAATTTGTATGCCTTATATGCGGAGCGTTGCTTAATGCCTTCTCTGTTGTCAACAAGCCCATATCCCGGAGCAATCAGCTGATGCCAAGATACAGAGTCGACCTGCTGTGAAGCAAGAGCAAGCAGATAGTATCTTAACATGTAGTCACTATACAGCTCTTCACTTACACACTCGTACTCGCTTGTCGGAGCGTACGGAGCAGTGCCGCTAATGGGCCAGTTTGTCTCCGTGATGTGCAGTTCATGACTACTCTTTGGACTTAGCCAGACCATTGTGCTAAGCAGCGAGATTTTGTCTTGCAGGTTAAATCCCATCTGCATGTTTTCAGGCGCGCCTCGTCTATCTACATATAAAAGTGAAGAGACTCCGTCATAACGGTACTTTTTGGTATTAAAGAGCGTGTGCGCAGTAAAGTGGTACTCAAAGTCTATGACACCGCTCCCTATAAGCTTTACATATGGAAATTTTGATATTTTTAAATCGTAGGCGACTTTATAAAAACGGCTGTATTCATCAACGCTGAAAAATCCCCATTTTGCTCTGTTGATTGTCGAGCCGATTTCAAAAATATCTACATGTTGATTAAGTGAGGCAAAAATTGTCTCCAAATCTTTTTGCAAAAGCGATAAATCTTCTACATGCTCTCTGTCTTGAAGTATTTTTAGTGTTACTTTTTTATCTTTACATGAAAGTATAAAATCTTTCAAAAGCGGGAGTTTTTCCATCTCCCAAAGTTTTATGCGAAGCAATACTCTCTCTATGCCTAGCTCCTCTACCATCTCCAAACTCTCTTCTGGATTGCGCTCAAAATCGACACCAAGGCAGAAGAAGGTTCTTGAGTCTATCTTTTTTCTTTTGACAAACGGCGTGAGAATAAGTGATATAGGCAGTACAAAAATAGAGATAAAAAGAGTTTTAAAAAACGAGCCAATCTGACTTTTTCTCATCTCTCTTTTGTAGTTTTTGTCTTTGAGTGGATATGGCTGGTCGGAATAGTTATCCCATCTGTACGGTTCTTTCATAAGGCGAATTATAACCTTTTTTAGATAAAACAGCAGATTGTTTTAGTTTGTCGTATTTTGTTTTTTTAAATACTATTGATATATGCGTCACATTTTTTCATATAATCATTCCATGTAGTATTTTTGACTGATAGCAAAGAATTTTGAACCAATGTATTATAAAGATTTTTATCTAATATAAGTTTTTCTATCATGTTGGAGAGCTCTTCAGCATTTGGCTCTTGCATTACAAGTGTTTTATCTTAGGTAAATCCGATGAAAAATAAAATTTCACTTAATCAAGAAATTAAACTTGG
>NZ_JACUTS010000146.1 GCF_014859695.1 Sulfurimonas sp.
CTTGGAGGACCCAATGAATCTATTTCGCTCTTTTTTAATTGTTTTGTTTTTTACGCTTTCGTTGCATGCTGATGACAGCTCTAGTAGCGGCAATATAGTAAGTGTTGCTGATGCTTCCATGCAGTCACCTACACAAGACGCTATTATGACATTCAGTGTTACTCTCAGTGGAACATTAAGTTCAGGGATTGACATACACTACGAAACGGTTGATGACACTGCTGTTATAGACGTTGATTATGAAGCTGTTGAGGGTACGCTAATAGTTCCCGCAGGCACAACAAGTGCAGATATAAATGTGACAATTAAAGCAGGTGCAAGCGGTAAGTTTAAACTTCTCTTAGACAATGCTTACGGTGCCTCCATAAGCGATGGCGAGGCGATAGGTTCTGTTTATAGTGAGTACGGACTTTGTTATGCCGGCTCAACGGGGAACAATATAGGCAATGGAAAATGTATACTTGCGGGAGCTTTTTATTCTGCAACGAACAAAACACCGCACGACTGTGATGCACAAGTAACTATTGTAAATAGAGATGGTGATGCTCTAAGTAGTGTAAGTGTTTTTAAAATATATGACTCAAATGCAAACAACGGAGCGGCATGTTCCGGCGGCGACTCTTGCAACGGTCCATCTATCAGATCTATCAGCGGATTTCCCGATCATAATAGCGGCTATGAGTATATTTGGCCCTCTTTTGCAGGAGACTCAAATCAAACTGTAACAGATTCAGACACATGGTCTTCCTCCGGTGATTTCGACGATATCATTCTCTATGGTTCTTATACAAAAGATGGCTTGAACTATGCTCAAAAGATTAGCTCTTGCGGTGGAGGCGGAGGTTACATTGAAGAGGGCTTAGGCAATGGTGACTTTATTGATACGAACATTAATACTGCTGCCTTAAGCAATGCTTACAATGCAAGTACAGATACCAGTTCTTTAGGTTTAAAGTTTATTAAAACCAAAATTGCATCTGAAACTACGCCGCTTACGGCAGTTTACTTAAATGATTTTGGCGTAAATGCAGATTATGATAACAATTCAAGTGGGGATGTAGATAAAAAACTCTGGTTTGCAATTCCAGTGCTTAATGATTTAGATGCTACAGGAGGATGTCCGTCTGCAAATTCATCTTTACTGCAACAAATCATTGATCCCGATACTAATCTGCAAGCTATTTTTACCATTAAAGACTCAGGAGCATCCGATTATTCTCAAACAAAAGAAGTCATCATCCCTGCAAATGCTTCAAAAAATGCCAAAATAGAGATGATAATTGTTGATACAAGCAAATTAAACGAAGATGCTCAAAACTGCGTTGAAGTGAGTTCTACTACCGGAAACTTAGAAGGTCTTGGTCAGTGTGTAAATAGTGCGGTACAGTATGTTGATGCATACGGTCAAACCGCCTATGAGAGATGTGCAATCAACGACACATACGGTAAGCCTTGCTTATCACAGAACAACGGGGTAGGAACTGGATTGTTTAATAGTCCATTAGGTTGCTTTATGTGTACTTTTTATGCGGGAACTGCATGTAGTAGTGATGACTTCGCCATCAGACCAAACGATTTCAATGCCACAATAGCCCCTAATGAAATTTTTACGGCGGGTAACCCTAAAACTATTACATTTAGAGCTGATAATTCCGTAGGTGATCCGACCAATAACTATAATGAAGTAGAGGATGACTCTTTCTTTGTCGATGTCAATATCAGCGATAGCTCTAAAGTATGTCAAGAACCTTCCATCAATTTCTCTCCATCTGTTAATTTTACAAATGGAACAGTCACGGATAATTACACACTTCATAATGTAGGCGACTTTAATGTGACAATAGCAGAGAGAGTGGGTTACGAATTTGCACTTGTTGATGCGGATGACACACTAGATCTTGCAGATAGACTGATAACTCCTTATACACAGCAAATCAAGGTTATCCCACACCATTTTGGCATAGTTGGCGGTTTAAAAAACGGTTCAAACGGTTTTACATACCTCTCAAACTTTGAGCAGAATCCATATGATGCTGATCGGAATGTCTCTGCTTCATTTGATTTAAATATTTCAGCGCAAAAAGCAGATAACAACATTACCTCAAACTACACAGCTTTATGTTACGCAAAAGACGGCAACTTAACGATTTCCTTGGCTGAGGCGATTGATCCTAACCCTGCAAATTCATTGACAAAACTGCTTTGGTACCACTACACACCTGATGACAACGGCTCAATTCCACTAAACGGAACGAATGAATATAATCTGCCTTTTTCAAGCACACAGTTTGACAGCACCGATGCAAACGGAACGGCGGAGTTTAACTACAAAATAAATTTTGACAGAAATTTAACAAAAGTTGTAAATCCATTTATGGTAGTTGTTGATGAAACCAATGCGACAGACACAGACAATGTAAACGGTGTCAACTCAGTAGATACTAATGCAACATTTGTATTTGGTCGCACTCATGCTTCAATACAAAGATATAGCGTACCAGAAGACTATCCTTACCCTGCAAACATCTATTTTGAGTCATACTGTTCCGGAACGGATTGTGTTAAAACTCTGCTTCCAAACGGTG
>NZ_JACUTS010000045.1 GCF_014859695.1 Sulfurimonas sp.
TTTTGGGAATGCACGGCATCAATGAAGTAGGTGCACAGATTCAATGGACGGCTCCTACTCCTTTTTACCTCATGGCAGGTTTTGAGATACTTCAAGGCGAAAACGAGCAGATGTTTGGGAAAGAGTCAATGGACTTAACGGGAATTAATGAAGCTGCAAGTCCTGCAGAAGTTGAAGGAAATGATGGAGCATCTCTTTATGTAGGTTACATCAAGGCATCTCACGACTTTGGCGCTACAACACTTTTGGGCGGTATCTCTTATGCGCAAGGTGAGTCGAGAATAGACCATAGCAGTGAGGCTGAAGAAGGACACGCATTTAGTGGCGATGCAAAACTTTACGGTGCCGATTTTATTCTTCTGCATGCTCTCGATTCTTATAGCTCTATTAAATGGCAGAGTGAATATCTAGAGAGGGAACTTGACGGTATTCAGTATGCAAACAAAAAAGATAGCAATGGGAACTTGTTAACAGATATCAATGGTGACTATATTTTCAATAATGGTATTAGTATGAATAAAAAACAGAGCGGTCTCTACTCACAACTTATCTACACGCACGATAAAAACTGGAGAATGGGTGTGAGATACGACACGATACTCAAAAATGATGTTACTAAAAATGGCGCAGATGTTGCACAACCAGACGGACTTGACAAATATACGGCAATGGTAGAGTACCACACAAGTGAGTTCGCAAGATTTAGACTTCAATACAGCCGTGATAATGCAATGTTTAACGAAGATGGTCAAAGAGAGAAGATAAACACTATCATCCTTCAAGCAAACATCTCTATCGGCGCGCACGCGGCACATAGTTTTTAATGATGAAAAAATTACTAACACTGCTAACGCTTCTGCCGCTAACACTGTTAGCGCATCTAAATATTGCGGTAAGCTACCCTTACATAGGGGCGCTTACTAAAACAGTGGGCGGCGAGCATATTACGACTACCGTTTTGGCAAAGGGAAACTGGGACCCACACTTTATCATCCCACGCCCTTCGCTAATCGCAAAAGTTAGAAATGCGGATGCGCTTATCATGAACGGCGGACAGCTTGAGATTGGCTGGCTTCCTCCTCTTATTAACCGTGCAGGAAACCCGAAGACTTCACCATCATCTGCAACTTTTTTAAATCTCTCGCACCATGTCGAACTTATCCAAAAACCAAGCGAAGTAGATAGAAAAGATGGAGACATCCATCCAGACGGCAATCCGCACTTTCATCTTGACCCGAAAAATATTCTGCTCCTTGCAAATACCATAAAAGAGTTTTTAATCTCAATAGACACTGAGCACAGAGATGTTTATGAGAAAAACTTTGCTGATTTTTCAGATATGTGGAACAAAAAGATGAGTGAGTGGAGTCAAAAGATGAGCGACAAAAAAGGTTTGAAAGTCATCCAATTTCACGACAACCTAGCCTACTTCAACAAGGCATACGGGCTTGTAAACATCGGGACTATCGAGCCTCTTCCCGGAATTCCGCCATCTTCAAAACATGTGATTGAAACGATAGAGCTTATAAAAAAAGAGAACCCTTGCTGCATACTACATGATGTTTACCACTCAACGAAAACAGCCGATTTTATAAGCCAGAAAACTGGAATAAAGGTGGTTTTAATGCCCCACGACATAGAAGCACTTGAGAGTATCGACAACCTAAGCGCGCTCTTTGACCATCTAAGCGGTGCCATAAAATGATAGATATTCTGCTTGTTCCCATCGCCCTTGTTATCATCCTTGTGATGCTTCACTCCTATTTCGGTATGGAGATACTAAAACGCGGCATCATCTTTACCGACCTTGCCATCGCACAGTTCGCAGCCCTTGGCTCATCCATCAGCCTTGGCTATTTTCACGAAGAGCACTTCTATCTCTTAACACTTAGCTTTGCACTTTTGAGCGCATTTCTTATAGCCTTTGCCTCGACAAGAAAGCTCCATCTTGAAGCCTTCATCGGGATACTTTATGTTTTAGGCGCAAGCGGCATCATGATGGTTCTCTCTCACTCAGCTGAGGGGATGGAGCATTTCAAATCGCTTCTTGCAAGCGATATACTTTTTACCCCTCCGATTGAAGTTGCAAAGAGTGCGGTTATATACTCATTTATAGCCCTTGCTCTCTACTTTATATATCCAAAATTAAACGGTTTTCTCAAAGAGCTTCTCTTCTTCTCTCTTCTTGCCATTACCGTTACCTCTTCGGTTGCACTTGCTGGAGTTTTTGTCGTTTTTGTTCTTCTTATAGCACCGCCGTTTGTAGCGCTCTCACTAAACTTTAAAAAGCCTTTACTGGGCGGTTTCTTTTTTGGATGGTTTTTTAGTATAAGCGCGATTATACTATCATACTTCTATGACTTGCCGACCGGTTACAGTATCGTTTTTTTAGGCGCCGCTTTAACCGCGGCTGCGGTTTTGACAACATCAAAAAAGGCACATGAGGGCTGATATGGAATTTCCAAACGAGTGGACGCAAAAAGAGTTTTTACAAAACAAAAAAAAGCTTGAAGCCGAGGGTGTAAAAGTACTCCTTATCGATACCATCCTCGCACCGATTGACAATGCCGATACCATTATTTATAACCCTTTTGAACTAAGAGAAGAGCCGCAGGGGAGCGTTTTTGTCTTTTACTGCGACAGCGGAAAAGCGACCCTCAACAGGCTAAAAGAGTTCAAAGAGAAATTTCCAAAACATCACTGCATATCTCTAAAGGGCGGCAGAGGCTACTGGAGAGAAAATATGATGATTTTTGATGAGTAGGCACGAAGAGCAGCTAGATCTTTTTGTACAAAATCTGAGAAGCCAAAACTTCTACGATGCGCATGAAGATCTGGAGAGACTTTGGTTTGAGAGAAGGTTTGAGGTCTCCGACGAGGTAAGGCTTCTCAAAGGCTTCATCAATGCCTCCGTCTGCTTTGAGCTACACAAAAAAGGCAAAACGGAAGCCTCAAAAAAAGTTTGGGACAACTACCTCAAATATAAAAATCTCATCGATACAATAGACTCCGTGCATAAGGAAAAATATCTTCTTATCGTAGATGAAATAGAGCGAATCAAGAAGAGTTTTATAAAGTAGCGGGTAAAATTCGCACTATGAAATTTTTACTGCTAGTTACACTTATTATTACCCAACACCTTTTTGCTCTCGTCTCAATCGCTCCTGTTGAGATTGGCGATAAACCCGGCTTCTCAAGCACCATCGAAGCAGCTCTGGAGACAAAAAGAGGAAATACAGACACAGACAGCTACAAAGCTTCGGCAAGAACAACATATGACAGCAACACGACCTATGTCACATGGGCGGAGATATCGGGAGCTTACGGCAAAGCGAACGGGGAGGAGAACACGAACAAACTCTTCTCGCATGCAAGATATATTCACGCTATTACAGAAGAGCTAATCAGAGGCGAAGGCTTTCTACAGCTTGAGAATGATGAGTTTAAACATATAAACAGCAGAGCTCTTGCAGGTCTTGGCGGAAGATTTAAACTCAAAGATATAATTCAAAACTCAAGAGGCTACCTCGGTCTAGGCGCTTTTTATGAGGATATTGTCTATAACAATCCGCTTATAAATCCATCCGAAGAGAACATTAGAGCAAATGCATATTTTGCATACTCCATAAATTTCAATAAAAGCTCTTCAATTGCATACACCCTCTACTATCAGCCAAAAGTAAAAGATTTTAGCGATAACGTTCAATCTCACGAGGTCGAACTAAAGCTAGATATCTACAAAAACCTTCTCTTAAAATTCTCATTATCTTACAATACGGATAGCAAACCTCCCATAGGTGTCCAGAGATACGACTTTACACAAAACACCTCTTTTATCTTTAACTTTTAATTTTCGTTTTGTTATAATCCGCAGACATTAAATAAAGGATAGAGCATGGATATCTCAAAATATAGCGATTTGGCTATTGTTTATGCAAGCGAGTACGGTTTAAAAGTTATTGCTGCAATAGCGATATTTTTTATAGGGAAGTGGAGTGTTAGAAAGTTCACTACCTTTACAAAAAAACTGATGCTAAAAGCCGACGTTGACCTCACGCTTGTCGAATTTTTAGAAAACGTTATCTACTTCGCTCTGCTTATCGTTATTATCTTGGCATCTTTAAATGCACTTGGTATTAACACAACATCCTTTTTAGCAGTATTTGGTGCGGCATCGTTGGCTATCGGTCTTGCACTCAAGGACTCTCTCTCAAACATCGGCGCTGCAGTGCTCATTATCATCTTCAAACCTTTTAAAGTTGGAGATTTTATTGATGCCGCAGGCGCATCGGGTAAGGTAGAAGTGATAAATCTTTTCTCGACCATAATGGCAACACCCGATAATAAAACTATAATGATTCCAAACTCTGCAGTTATAGGCTCAAACATAACAAACTACTCAAGTAAACCGACACGCAGAATAAACCTTGTTTTTGGGATTGACTACAATGACGACTTAAAACTAGCCAAAGAGATATTAACGCGAATCACAAAAGAGGATGAGAGAGTTCTGCAAGAGCCTGCCCCATTTGTAGCAGTTGGAGAGTTGGCAGACAACAGCGTAAACTTTGTATTTCGCGTTTGGGTAAAAACAGAGCAGTTCTGGGATGTCCACTTTGATATGATAGAGAAGGTAAAGCTCGCATTTGATGCAGAGGGTATCTCTATTCCATTCCCGCAGATGAATATACATTTACAAGCACAAAAGGAAGAAAAATAAAGAAAAATATAGTTATTTTATCTCTTATTGCCGCTTCTTTCCTAGCGGCAGATGAGGCGCAGATAAAAAGTGAGATAGAGAGTACAAAAGCCGAAGTTGAAAAACTCAATGAAAACATAAAAAACTTAGAGTCTCAACTTCCAAAGCCAAGATATGAACTAAACGCCCGCATGGAACTCGGTTATATCTTAAACTCAGGGAACTCTGACTCTGAAGCTTTTAACGTCGATACAAAAATAAAAAACAGTTTCGACAACCACTCTCTTGAGCTCTCCCTGCTCTACCAATATGGCGAACACGACACAATTGAGAGCAGAAACAGATTTTTAAGCGAACTTCTATATGAATACGCGCTTAGCGAGAGATTTTCTCTTAACTATCTGCTGGGGTACAAAGATGATAAATTCTCAGGTTTTTACTATCAGTTCTATACAGGTCCGGGTGCAAAATACAAGGTTATAAAAACTCCGACTCAAGAGTTGTCGGTTGATGGAAACATACTTTACGCATATGATGACATTCAAGATACATATACTCTCGGCGGCGTACCCGTTTCATACCCTTACCCTGAGGGAAGCATAAACCAAAACGACGGCTATACAAACTCTTACGCGGCATATAGAGCACAACTTCTCTACAGCGCTCAAATAAAAGAGAACGTAAAGTTTAACCAAACGCTTAGCTACAGATCTGAGTTCTCAGATGCAGACAACTACTTTGTCTACTCAAAAAGTTCTCTCTCGCTCAAAATATCCGATATTTTCTCAGCAGGTGTTAACTACTATGTTGACTATATAAATAAGCCGGCATTTGGCAAAACCTCAACAGACAGAGTCTTCTCTTTTAGTCTTATAGCCGACTACTAATCTTGTTTAGGTCGGCTCCCCAGAGATACAAAGAGTACGTTGCCCCAAGTGCGATGAGAGTCGCACTCAAAAAGAGATAGCTTGGATATAGCTCGTAAACATATCCTGCTATAAGGGCCCCCGCAAACGCCCCAAATCCGTAAGTTATGCCTGAGAAAAACTGCTGTGCAAGCGATTTATGCTTGTAAAGATGAAATAGATAGCTAATCGCTGCAGAGTGAAATAGTGCAAAACTAAGAGCATGAAGAGTCTGCGATACAAATAGCATAGTCACGTTATCGGGGAACATAAAGAGTATAAACCATCTAAGAGCAGTTGCGAAGGTGGTAAATTGAAGTATCAGAAGAAGATTTCTGCGAAGGAGCGCGCCTTGAAAATAGAGCATAAAAATCTCAACGACAACCCCAAAACTCCATAGATATACGGCAATATCGAGTGTTATCCCATGATCGGTCACATAGATAGTAAAGAAGTTGTAAAATGAGCCGAAACTTACCTGCATAAGGGTAAGCCCCGCCCATAATCTCCAATCTTTTAAAAGATTTATATCGTTAGTTACCTCTTCACTTCTCTCCAATAGAGCATCCGCCCTCTTTGCAATCACATAGGCAAAAATCGATGTAACAAATGTTAAAACAAGCAGATAGATAAGTGCGACACTAGGGGAACTTAAAAACTTTACCAATACCATCGCGACTAAAATAAACCCGACTGAGCCAAAAAGTCTAATCTTGCCATACTCCTCTTTACCTAGATGCTTAAGCGATATAAGCTCGACATATGGAAGGACGATGCTAAGACCCACTCCAAGAGTAATGTTTGAGAAAAGAAGTTTATAAAAACTATCCAGCGAGAAGTAAAAAGAGACGGCACTAAGACACATAATAAGAAGCGAAATATTGAAGCTTTTTACATTTATTTTCAGCCCCTTTATAAATGCAAACGGGACAATAAAACGCACAAGCGGAGCCGCCGCAAATATGATACCGATATCGCTTGCGCTATAGCCTGCCATGGACAAGACCTTCGGCAGAAATATTATATAGACCCCGATGATTGAGAAGTAAAAAAAGTAAAAAATTGCTAGTAAAAATGACATTCGAAATTATATCTTAAAGATATAAAGATTCTATACGCTAATACAAACTCAAATCTATATAAAATTGCACCTTGGTGGCACTCTGAAGAACGAGTTCACCATCCCTGTTTTTTATCACATTTCTTTATAATTTAATATTAGAATTGTCTTAAAAATTTTAGAATTGTGCTACAATTCTGACAATATTTCAAGGACTATTGAAAGACAAAGTGAATCTCACTAATTAACTAAAAGGTATTTTTATGCTAAAAGAGATGGCAGACAATGACTTTATTGTATCTAAAACAGACCTGAAGGGTAAAATAACCTACTGCAATAAAATATTTATGGAGATGGCGGAATACAAGGAGGAGGAACTCCTTGGGAAACCGCACAGCATCATAAGACATCCTGATATGCCAAAGGCTGTTTTCAAATTTTTATGGGATACGATTCCGACAAAGCAAGAGGTATTTGCATTTGTCGTAAACAGAACAAAAAATGATAATCACTACTGGGTTTTTACAAATGTAACTGCCTCAGTTGATAAGAACGGCAAGATCATAGGCTACTACTCTGTTAGAAGAAAGCCAAATCCTGAAGCCCTAAAAGTAATCATCCCTCTATACAAAGAGATGCTAAGAGTTGAGAAAAGCGAAGGCGTAGAGGCTTCATTTAAAGTTCTAACGGACATATTACAAGAAAAAGGAGTAGGTTATGACGAACTTATCATCTCTCTTCAAAAATAGACAAAGCACCCTACTCTTTTTAACAGTTATATCTGTTGGAGTCTATGCACTAATTATTCAAAACTTTATCCTTTTAGGCTTGATTCTTCTGGCTTTAGCAGCTTCTGCTTTTATAAGAGTGGACAACGACTGCGAGCTAAAATCTCCGACTTACCAGTCGATGATAAAGGTTTTAAAAGAGGTTGCAAATGGAGACCTTGAGGGACGTGTTACTCATATACCCGACAACGACTCTATAGAATCACAGTTTGCATGGAGCCTGAACGATGCTCTTGATCAGCTTGAAGCATTTATGAGAGATGTACACGCATCAGTAGATTACGCTTCGCGCGGTAAAAACTATAGGCTTACATACGCATCCGGGCTTCATGGAAGTTTCTACAGCACATCAAAAGAGCTAAACAGTATTATGGGCTATATCGCAGAGGGGTACACTTCAAAGATAAAAGGCGAGCTCTCGCAAAAACTAAACACTCTAAGCGGCGGAGCGAGCAATGCTTTTGAAACAATCCATGACGACATCGCTCTTGCACAAAAAGACTCGACGGTTATCGCAGATGTATCAAAAACAACAGCAGCTCTCTCATCAAAAAGCCTGCAGGATGTTCAAGAGATAAGTGATAGTTTCAGTACTCTTGTAAATCTTATCTCATCTTCTCATGACGCAATCGTAAATCTTGAACATAGATCAAATGAGATCTCCGTCGTAGTAGGGCTTATCAAAGATATCGCAGATCAGACAAACCTGCTTGCACTTAATGCCGCAATTGAAGCAGCTCGCGCCGGTGAGCACGGAAGAGGCTTTGCCGTTGTTGCCGATGAGGTAAGAAAACTGGCAGAGAGAACTCAAAAAGCTACAAATGAGATCGAGATGACAATATCTACTCTCCAGCAAGGCTCTAACGATATACGCGCAAATTCCGACAATATCTCAGATATTGCACAAAAATCAAATGATGTCGTAAACGAGTTCGAGCAGACATTCTCTCAACTAAACAGGTCTGCCGAGCAATCAGCCGATACGTCTAAAAAAATTGAGAGCAGACTAATGGCAACCTCAATGAAAGTCGAACTTGCTCTATTTAAAACCGATGCCTACTCATCAATATTTGACTCAAAAGAGTCTTATGTATATAAAGACCCTACCAGCTGCAATATAGGCAAGTGGTACGCTAACGAAGGTGCAGAGTATTTCGGGCATACTAACGCTTACAGAGTTATCGGTCAAGTTCATAAAAAAGTTCACAGCTCTATTGCGGGCAATCTCTCTTTTATCAAGAACAACACGACATTTAAGAGCGAAAATGTCGATACGATAGTTCAGAATTTCAAAGCGATGGAAGAGGCTGCAGATGAGATGTTTAAACAACTTGACAATATTGTGAAAGAATTTTAAATTATTTACTCATTATTAACTTATAATTAATATAATTATGCATCTCAATTATGTTCAACCCCTTTCATTTTTGAGACAATACAACCTATAAATTATTTTATTATCCATTCCTTCCTCCCCCCTTTAGGGGTGGATAATTATGCTAAACTTCCCTTATGAAAAAAATCGTACTCACAACTCTCAATTCAAGATTCACACATACATCAATTGCGCTTAGATATCTTTACGCTAACTTAAAAGAGCTTCAAGAAGATGCAATAATACTGGAGTTTAGTATTAATGATGCCGTGCAAAGCATCGCAGAGAAGCTGCTTGTTCATAAACCTGAGATTATAGGCATAGGCGTCTACATCTGGAATGTCTCTTATGTAAGCGAACTTATTCACATCATTAAAAAAGTCTCTCCAGGCACAACAATAATCCTGGGAGGACCCGAGGTCTCGCATGAACCCTTTAGGGTAAATCTTGATCTTGCGGATTTTATCGTTCAGGGCGAAGGAGACATAGCATTTTATGAGCTATGCGTTAAAATTTTTAACAACTCTGCTAATGAGAGAGTTATTAAAATGAGTATGCCATCTCTGAAAAATATAGCGCTTCCATACAGGTTTTACACCGATGATGATATTAAAAACAGATATATCTATGTCGAAGCTTCTCGCGGATGCCCTTTTGAGTGTGAGTTTTGTCTCTCTTCCATGGATGAGAAGGTGCGGGCGTTTGACCTTGATACGCTTTTAGAGGAGTTTGAACTTCTTTGGCAACGGGGCGCAAGAGCGTTTAAATTTATAGACAGAACATTCAACCTAAACATAAAAACTGCCAACAGACTGCTAGACTTTTTTCTAGCAAAAGAGGAGAAGCCGCCCTATTTTGCCCATTTCGAAGTTGTTCCCGATCACTTTCCGGATTCGCTCAAAGCTAAAATCGCTCTATTTCCAGAGGGAGCCCTGCAACTTGAAATCGGCATACAAACTCTAAATCCGGAGATTGCCGCGAACATCTCAAGACCTCTAAAGTTAGACAAAATCAAAGAGAATATACGGTTTTTACAAGAACGTACTTATGCGCACATGCATCTTGATTTGATTGTCGGGCTTCCCGGAGAAACGATTGAGAGTTTTGGAGCCAATCTTGACGAACTCGTACGCTTAAGCCATAGTGAGATACAGATAGGCATCCTAAAAAAACTCTCAGGAACCTACATAAACCGCCATGATATCGAGTGTGGAATGCTCTACAGTGATATCCCTCCCTATGATGTACTTCAAACCTCTACGCTCTCATTTGAAGATATACAGATAATGAAAAGATTCTCAAGATTTTGGGATTTAACCTATAACAGCGGAAATTTCAAACAGAGTGTAGAGCTGATTTGGCAAGAAGAGAGCGTATTTGAGAATTTTTATGATTTTAGCCTCTGGATATACTCCCAAACCGATTCCACATGGCAAATCTCGCTGCCAAGACTCGGCGAGCTTCTCTTTAAATATCTTTGTGAAATAAAAGAGATGAACGTGGAGTTTGTTGCACAAAACATGCTTGAGGATATGATGAAAATTAAAGGCAGAGCGGTTCCGAGTTACCTGAAAAACTACGCTCAAACTATAAGCATAAAAGATAAACAGGGAACATCCGGTTTTAATAAAAGACAGCAATAATATCAGAAATTTTTGGATATAATCATCACATGTTTAAACTAAAAGTGCTTTTAATACTATCGCTACTATTTACAAACATAACCCATGCGGATGAGCCTTATGTAGAAGATTCTCTTCTGGAGAAAATCAGCAATAAATATAAAATATACGCAAAAAAAAGATTTGAGCTGCTTCAAGAGACACTCGATAATGTAAGATATAAATCTGATCTTGAAAAACTTGAGGCAGTAAATGACTTTTTTAATGAGGTCAGATACTCCAGCGATATAAAGGTCTACGGCAAGAGCGATTATTGGGCAACACCTTGGGAGTTTCTGGGTAAAGATAGAGGAGATTGTGAAGATTATGTTATTAGCAAATATTTTGCTCTAAAATATCTTGAAGTAGATTACAAAAAACTCTTCTTTACATATGTCCGTTCCACAAAATTTAAAGAGCCTCATATGGTTCTTACCTACTTTGAAACACCAAAAAGCGAGCCGCTTGTTTTAGACAACTACAATCGCAAAATATTCCCCGCATCGCAGAGAAAAGATTTAACTCCGATCTATAATTTTAACGGTGATATTCTTGATGAAGCGGACAAAAAAAATGAAAAATCACACAAAAAATGGGATGAGCTAAAGCTCAACATGCAAAGGAAAAAGATATGACACTCTACAAACAGACAGCTTTATTGTTATCACTATTTTTGCTTATCATACTTACAACCGTCTTGGTACTAAACTTTCAAAGCGTAAACAGGGGCGTTGAAGAGAGGCTCTATGAAGATGCCAAAAATACGGCAACCTCGCTAAGTCTTTCACTTGGCGGTGCAAACGGTGACCTCTCCATGATGTCTACTATGATAAACGCAAATTTTGACAGCGGAAACTACCGCAAAATAGCTCTTGTTGATGTTGAGAATAATCCGCTTTATGAAAGGGTAACGGAGAGTGATCTAGTTGTTGTTCCAAAGTGGTTTACAAAGCTGGTAGCACTTAGGGCGCCCGTTGCTTTTGCAAACGTATCAGCTGGCTGGAGTCAAGTTGGAATTCTGCATATTCAAAGCGATTCGACATACGCGTACAAGCAACTCTACTCAATTTTAATGGATCTGCTCATCTCTTTTGCCATTATTGCCGCTCTCTCTCTTGCTGTTCTCAACCTTCTATTACATGCTATTCTTAGACCTTTAAAAGAGGTACAAAAACAGGCGACGGCAATTACCAAAAACGAGTTTATAATTCAAGAGAATATCCCTTACACCAAAGAACTATCTGATGTCGTTCTTGGAATGAACAATATGGTTTCAAAAGTAAAAGCAATGTTTGACAAAGGAAACGAGGAGCTAAAAGCACACAAAGAGCTTGAGTACACAGACGAAGATACCCAGCTTAGAAATCGAAAATATCTCATAGACAGACTTCCGGCATATCTCAAAGTTGACGCCTCTTATGAGGGCGGTGTAAATATGATTGTAGCCTTCAATGGGATAAATGAAGCCAACGAGAGAATAGGACACCAGCAGGTAGACAAACTATTTGTAGCCATTGCAGAGATTTTTAGAAAAAGCACAAGAGATATAAATGAATCCATCGTTGCAAGAATTAACGGCACAGAATTTTCTATTTTTCTACCCGGTTACTCTGAAAGCGATGCCATAAAACTTGCAAAAAGCATACAAAAAAGTTGCTTTAATGCGATAGACTCGGCAGGGCTTAACCAACATGAGACTTTTGTATGTATAGGAATATATGAATACAATCATAAAAATAGCATCTCCGAACTCTTTTCACGCTCGGACAATGCATTGGCACAGGCAAAATTTAACAATGAACATATACATCTAGAAAAAACAGACACCGCTGTCGAAGTAATGGGCAAAGTTGCCTGGAAGCAACTTATTAACAAAGCTATAGAGAAGAGTAGATTTAGCTTTGTTTCGTGGGCAGTAGTAGATATAAAAAATATGAAAACAGTTCATCATGTCCTAAGCATAAATCTAATTTTAGATAAAAATAGCTCTTATGGCTATGCCCAATTTATGGCACCTGCTATCCGGTCAGGTCTTAGCTGCGATATTTACAAAAAGATAGTGACTATGCTTTTTAACGACTCAGTCTCTCTTCTTGGTGCTTCAACTTATTCACTTAGACTCCCGCAAGAGTACCTACAAAAGCAAGAGACCTACCATGAGATAAGTGAGCTTCTGCGGGCAAATGCGTCGATGCTTGCGTTTAAACTTATCATTGAGCTCCCAGACAGATTAGTACGCCAAGATTCTAAAAATATTAGAGAGTATATAGAGCTCTTTAGAAGATATAGCATTGATATAGGTATCTTCGAATTTATCGGCGAGAGCGAAGACTACCAATATCTCAAAGAGCTAAGACCTTCATATATAAAAGCACAGAGTAGCTACTTCTTGACACAGAGTGATCAGTCAATCTCATCACTCAGGTTAATTACCGACAGTATAGGCATCTCGCTGATTGCGGTAGGTGTGAGCGACATGGAGACACTTGAGATGTTACGAGAGAAGGGAATTTCTATAGTACAGGGAAAAATTACGGAGACTCTTGAGTTAGATTAAGGCTAAAGCCCTCTGGAGTTCAATCCCTTTGCTATCGCCTCATTTATCTCCTGCTTGTACTCAGGATTTAGCTTCTCAAGCTCTCTATCAAACGTTATAATAATATCTTTATTTGCGTTTGGGTGTCTGCATATCGTAAATAAGATATCTATATATGTGTCAAAATCAGGATGAGGTCTAAGTCCGAGCTTCTTATGAACCTGCCCGTGATGTTTTATAATAAGTTCAAGGGCTTCCGAGAGAGTATCCGCACTTGATTTTTTATTTTTTATGATATCGACCAGATAAAACAGATCGGTATTGGCAGAAGAGTTCTCCTCTTTCGTATCTTTTTTTATCTCTGCTACATGGAGATTATCTTGCTGCCTCTGCCTCTTATTTTTAGGTTGCAACAAAAGCAAAAATATTAAGAAAGCTAAAATAACAATCAGTCCGATAATAGTTTTTATAATAAATTCGGTTTCCATTGTTGCCACTTTTTTATTGTATTATACCCCAACAAAAATAAAACCCACTAAAGCGATACTCTATGAGGGCATATAGTATTTATAGATAGTGGTATCGTCAAATTTGCCAAAAAGGAAAACAACGAGATGGAAGCATTAATAGTTATAGGATTTGCTCTACTAGGGCTTTATGTAGTAGGTATGCTGTTTATTTTAAAAGATAAAGATAAGTACATAAAAGATTTGCGAAACGAGATTAAAAAACTTGAATCCAACGAGTACAAAAATTCGCAAGAGTATGCACAGCATCAACAAAAGATAGAAGAGCTGGGTCTTGTTGAGGCATCAGCTAATCAACTCTTTAACATAAAACAAGAGACTATGAGAAAACTAAACCTTCCCAATACATTTTTTCTTGATGAAAAAATTTACAATGTTGAAAAAAGTTACCTTTTGAAACTTGCCTTGGTTCACGATCTCAATAACAGTGAAAACATAGATGCAATAGATGAGAAAGTGGCTATTTTAATGGACTACCCTTCGGATAATTAAGTAAAAATTTAAAATGGGGTTAAACTGATTGATGGTGGACAGCTAGGGATTCGAACCCTAGATAGGTTGCCCTATACACGCGTTCCAGGCGTGCGCCTTCGACCACTCGGCCAGCTGTCCGTAAAAGAAGTGCAATTTTACCTTCAAAAGCCTTAAGGATAGCTCTAAAGCAGTGTTGTTTTAGAGTGAAAAATCGCTATAGTCGTACTTTTGTAAATCTATGTAGTATTTTTTATCTATTTCAATAACCCTTGGATCATCCTGCGCTCTTATTTTAAACGCTTCTTTTATCTCTTTCCTCTTTTTTTTGGAGAAATCTTTGCTTTTAAGATATTTATTGAGAGCAACAAGTCTTTTCTCTTGTGCCGAATCCTCTTTTTGGATATGTTCTATCTCTACTTCAAGGGGTTCTTCAGGCGGGGTATTTAGAATAAATTTTGAAGAGATGGCATTTATGATGTTTTTTAGTTGTTCATCCTTCTCTTTATAAATCTGCTCGATTTTTTCTCTCTCTTCTATAAGCATCTGCTCTTTTTGGTCTCTTAAGCTTCTTGTTTCACTCTCGAGACTCTCCACTTTTTGTTGGAGTTTTGCATTCTGCTCTTCTAAAAGTTTGTAGTATCTCTCATCTGTATGAGAAGCTGCTTTTCTGCCGCTTATGTTTGCTGCTTTTGCCTGCGCACTCTTGTTTGGGCTTAATATGACAAGCTTTACGCCATCTTCAACAACGCTCTGCAGCGAACCTCTTCTTATGCGATTGTGAATCGCCTCTTTTGAAACGCCAAGCTTATCAGCGGCATCTGAGATACTTAGTTTTGTCATCTCGACACCCTATCTCATATTTTCGAATACAAGCGGGGCTTCCCACTCCATAGAACGAATAGTTGCGATAACTTTCTGCAAATCGTCTAGTTTTGCACCCTTAACCCTGATGGAATCGCCCTCTATCTGAGCGGTAACTTTGAGTTTAAGGTTTTTTATCTCGGCTGCGATTTTTTTAGCCTCTTTTGACTCAATGTAATCGACTATTTTAAAGGTCACTTTACGGTTATTGCCGCTTGAGTCTTCAGTTTTTAACTCCTCAAGCACCTTTGAGGAGAGGTCTTGCTTTAATAGCTTTGCTATAACAATATCTTTGAGTGCATCGAGTTTGTTATCGCTTGAAGCAATAAGCACCAGAAGCTTGTCTTTCTCTTTGTAGTTGATTTCATAGGGTGTTCCCTTGAAATCGTAGCGGTTTGCTACCTCTTTATCGACAAGATTTATAGCGTTTTTAAAGCTCTGCATATCAATCTTTGCGCTTATATCAAATGAGTATTCTTTTGCCATTTCTATTCCTTAATTTTATTTCATAAAATGAAGTAACTCTTTATCTATTCATCACGGTATCGGAAGTAATTCCGATACCTACGCTTCTATGCTAAAGCATGACTTAGAAAAAAACTAAATTTTTTTCTGAACGCTTGGTTTTACCCTCAAGGGGCACCTAGTGCTCAGCGTAAAGCTCAAAGAACTAGTTCTTTTTATTTACTGATGTTACGCACTAAAACGAACGCGTCCGTTTTAGTGGCAGGG
>NZ_JACUTS010000046.1 GCF_014859695.1 Sulfurimonas sp.
AATTTGCAAAACTCTTCTCCTGTATCTTTAAGAGTTCCTCCACTTTTTTGTTGTTACTCTCTATTTTCTCATTTAGCTCTTTAATAAAGCTCTTTGTATCTACTTTAAACTCTGGAAATTTTGACATAATGTTTTTTATTCCTTTTTTTCATATTTTATATAAAAAAAGAGTAATTATCGCTACAGTTTGCAAGCAAACTTACTCTTCTTCATCTCTTTTTTGTTTTGTGGCGCCAAATCTCTCTATTAAAATATCATCATACTCGTTTGCTTTTTTAAAAAGCCTCTCCATAGCAGTTTTCCCCTCTTTTAACGTTAACGAGGAGTCGATTACAAGGTAGGAGAGGTAGACAAAATTTTCATTTATAGAAAAACGCAGATAGGATAAATTATTGTTCTCACTCAGCAAAAAATCATAAATATCGGATATATTTTTTTGAGGTATAACACAAAGTTTGGAGTCGCCTATGATAATTCCGTTATCATAGTAGTTTATCTCGATGCGTGCTGTGCCGTAATCAACCCTCCATGAGGCTTGAGACCTTCTAGCAAGCGTTACGTTTACATCCAAGGATTCTAAAATCTCTTCAAGCAGTTTTGTACTGCCGATTGGGTTGTACCCCTTTCTTCGCAGTTTGGCGATCTCTAGTTTGGAGCCGCACTCTGGACAGTAATCATTTTTTATACTCTCTTCTTTTATTAGGTTTTTGCAGAAGGGGCATTTTATAATGTTTTGATAGTTTAAACTTTTGTAGCTTTGTAGTGCTTCATCGACGTAAAAATAGGGAAGGGCAAAGCCCAGGTTATTTGAGTCTTGTATGATAAAGGTGTTTACTCCGATAACCTCTCCGTCCGTGTTTAAAAGCGGTCCGCCGCTGTTTCCAGGGTTAATAGCAGCATCAATCTGGACATATTCAAGCTCTCCGTATATCCTTGAAGCTTTTGAGACAATCCCCTCCGTAGCGCTATAATGAAGCCCGTATGGGTGACCTACGGCAACTACCGTATCCCCGTTTTGTACTCTTTTTGTCGAGAGGATAAGGGGATTTTTAGGTTTTATAAAATCAAAACTTATAAAAGCCAAATCAAAATATGCATCATCATAGACAACTTTAGCGATGCTTCTTTTAATCTTCCTCGCACTAATTACCACCTCTTTAAGTCCGGCAACTACATGCGAGTTTGTAACGATGAGATCATCGACTATAAAACCCGTTCCGCTGCCGTAGGGAGTCATAATCTGTATAATGCTTTCAGCGTAAGTCTCTATTATGGATTGAGTGTTCATGGTTATATCTCTTCGAAGTCAAGATTTTTAAGTTGGAGATAAAAGCTGTTGCTAAACTCGTTTAGGGATGTGAAATTAAGCTTCTCGCCAAATGGTTTTAGCATCTTGTAACGGCTCTGATAAGGCGAAATGATATCCTCTATTTTAGAGATAATAACTTTTTTTGAAAATGTAGAGTTTTGCTCATCGTAAAGAGTCATGTAGCCAAGAGCTTTGAAAAACTCAGGATTTTGAATCTCTACCAATGTGTGAAGAAGCGCTTTTGTAACTGGATGAAGCCCGTAGTTGTAGAGCAGATAGAGTGCCACATACTTGTACA
Source organism: Sulfurimonas sp. (assembly GCF_014859695.1). Classification (GTDB taxonomy): domain Bacteria; phylum Campylobacterota; class Campylobacteria; order Campylobacterales; family Sulfurimonadaceae; genus Sulfurimonas. The sequence continues at coordinate 1,608 of NZ_JACUTS010000046.1, forward strand.
TAGTAGGAATCACTTGGTTGTATCTGTTGTTTTTGTACCAACGTATTTTTGCAAGCGACTCGGTTATAAATAGCTCTATCTCTTCATGAGCCGATTTGTCACTTGGGTTGAAGGTGTATTTAGCGTCATAAAAGTTTGTCTTAAACTCTTCAAAACTCATCTCATGAAGTTCGTTTATATACTCTCTAATCTCTTCGTTTTTTGACTCGACGGTTAAGTTTTCATCGCTAAAATACTCTGCAATTTTTTTGCTTGATTTTTGAAAGATGCTATATTTTGGTACTATAAGATAGTCTATTTTGAAAATAAGACAAAGAAGTATAAACGACTGCATGGCGGCATTGTCATTTGATGGAAGCGTGGCTATCTTCGCGTTTACTTCATCAATCCATCTCTGCATGAAGTCGTACTTCAGTTTTAGCTCCTCTTCGTCCATGCTCTTTAAATGCTCTATATCTTCAAGAGAGACGTCAAGAAATTCGCTTTTAATATACTCTTTATCAAAGTCGGCATTGAGCGCTATTTCACGCAGCGGAAAAAATGCTTTTTGAGGCGTCATGGTTATGTTGTCAAGAAAAAGCTTTAGTTTTATATACTCCTCATCGCTGAAGTAGTAAGCGTACGTCAGTTGGTAGTTTCTCTCTAAAATCAGACGCTTTAGTGCGACATTCGCCGTTGCTTTTTTTGTCAAAATTGCTTCTGCATAGAGACTCTCTTTTGTGATAACTCCTGTTATTCTTGCCGTTCCCTGAAATATTTCAAAACGGAGCTTACCATCCTCTTTTGTAATTATAATGTTTTGGTTTGATTTTGAGTCTGAAAAGTTTTCAAGTGATCTGAAAAAAAACTCATAGGCATCCAGTATCTCTTTTGCCTCAAACGCCTCGTTAGATTTGTTAAATAAATCTTCCTCATCTTTAGAGAGGTTTGCGTTGATGCCTCTTCCAAAGGAGTGTTTATGTTCTACTTTTGGTTCAAAAAAATTCAGCCAATCCATTAAAGTCTCTCTTTGGTATTTTATGACTCTAATTATAGTAAAAGCTTCTTTATAGGAGATTAGAGGCACTTTAATATTTGCTCTCTTAGTAAAAATTGTCTATAATCTGTTTTTTTCGTTGATGAAACATAATAAAATATAAGATTGTATAAAATATATACAGGCTAGTTGTTTAATTATTATGCTTTAAATATACAATTCTATATCACAACAGTGAAATACTTTTCTACTTTTAAGGAGTGTGCCATGTCCTACTTGGTTCCTACGGAGTTTGTTACAAAAATGGTCGATGCGGGCGAGTCAAAAGTCTATATGTCAACGAAAGATACGATTATTAGAGCTTTTATGGCAGGGGCTATTTTGGCGCTTGCAGCGGCTTTTGCCATTACGGTCTCTATGTCTACGGGTTCGCCGCTTGTCGGTGCGATGCTCTTTCCTGTCGGTTTTATTATGCTCTACCTTATGGGGTTTGATCTGCTAACGGGTGTCTTTGTTTTGGTTCCGCTTGCTCTTATTGACAAGCGACCTGGAGTAACGGTAAAACAGGTTCTTAGAAACTGGGGACTTGTTTTTGTCGGTAACTTTGCGGGTGCATTGCTTGTGGCATTTATGATTTCGTTTATACTTACATATGGCTATCAAATTGAAGTAGGCGAAGTCGGTAAAAAGATCGGCTCTATCGGCGAAGCTAGAACACTTGGCTATCAAGAGCACGGGATTTGGGGTTGGATGACGGTTTTTATCCGCGGGATGCTCTGCAACTGGATGGTCTCCATGGGTGTTGTGGGAGCAATGATCTCGACGAGTGTAAGCGGCAAGGCTATTGCTATGTGGATGCCGATTATGCTCTTCTTTTTTATGGGCTTTGAGCACTCTATCGTCAATATGTTTTTGTTTCCATTTTCCATGATAATGGGCGGTAACTTTACGATTGGTGATTATCTTTTATGGAATGAGCTTCCTGTTGTTCTGGGGAACCTAGTAGGCGGTCTTGCTTTTACCGGGCTTACTCTTTATGCAACACACATAAAAACTGGTGCAAAAAGAAAACTGAGCTGATTCTCTTATGAAAAGCCGTTTAGAACTCTCTATCTCCCAGTACTCCACTGGGGGACGAAAAGAGATAAATCAGGACTTCCACGATATCTATATTCCCAAAGAGCCACAGCTCACACATAAAGGGGTTGCCATTGCCATTGCTGATGGCATCGGCAGCAGCAATGTAAGTCAAATCGCCTCCAAGGCAGCCGTAACCTCCTTTTTGATGGACTACACAAGCACACCCGAATCATGGTCTGTAAAAAAATCAGCACTTAGGGTTTTGGGTGCCGCAAACTCATGGCTCTACTCCCAAACCATGCAGAGTAACTACTCCCATGATAAAAACAGAGGTTTTGTCTGTACATTTAGCGCCATGGTGCTTCGCTCTAGCACTGCCTACCTCTTTCATGCCGGCGATACGCGCATCTACCGTTTGCGTGATGGTATGCTTGAGCAGCTCACACAAGATCACCGTTTATGGGTCTCAAGAGATAAGAGTTACCTAAGCCGAGCTTTGGGCATGGAGCCACATGTGCGGATGGATTACAGCAGTTTTCAAGTCGAAGTCGGTGATATCTTCTGTTTTATGAGCGATGGAGTCTATGAGTATGTCAGTGATACTTTAATGGTAAAAATGATAGAAAAACATCAAGATAGATTTGAAGAGATTGCAAAAATTATCGCTAAATATGCTTACAAGGAACAAAGCGATGACAATATCACCATTCAGCTTGTTCGTGTGGATGCTTTGGCAAAAAAAGAGCTCAAAGAGATCTACAAACAGATAGAGGAGAAACCTTTTGCACCTCTGCTTGAAGCAAGAGAGGAGTTCGAAGGCTACACTATTGTGCGGGAGCTGAGTGCTAGCAGCAGAAGCCATGTCTATCTTGGGGTGGATAGTCAGAGTGGCACGCAGGTTGCGCTCAAAATCCCATCTATCGATATGCGAGGCGACAAGGCGTATTTGGAGCGTTTCTTGATGGAGGAGTGGATAGCAAGACGCATCAACAGCGCACATGTTTTAAAATCTTTCGCTCCTTCACGCAAAAAAAATTATCTCTATAATGTACTAGAGTTTATAGAGGGGCAAACGCTCTCTCAGTGGATTATCGACAATCCAAATCCAACTCTTGAGACAGTGCGGCAAATGGTAGAGCAGGTAGCAAAAGGGCTTTTGGCGTTGCATCGTCAAGAGATGATTCATCAAGACCTCAGACCGCAAAATATTATGATTGAAACCTCAGGCACGCTAAAAATCATAGATTTTGGCGCAACAAGAGTGGAGGGCATCATGGATATCAATATCCGCCTTGAACAAGAGAACCTCTTAGGAACGGCACTCTATAGCGCCCCTGAGTATTTTTTGGGCAAAGAGGGAACGGTATGCTCAGACCTCTTCTCGCTCGGGGTGATAGTCTATGAGATGTTATCGGGTCACTTTCCTTATGGCGTGGAGATTGCAAGAGTAAAAAACGAAGCTGCACAAAAGAGACTTCGCTACACGCCACTCTATCACTACAACCAAGAGATTCCCGTGTGGGTTGATGAGGCGGTGAAAAAAGCAGTTGCCATCAATCCAAAAGAGCGCTATGAGGAGCTAAGTGAGTTTTTGTATGACCTACGCCATCCAAATGAGGAGTTTTTAAAGAAGAAAAAACCGCCCCTTGTGGAGAGAAACAGCGTCATATTTTGGCAGGGCGTCTCTTTTGTTTTGGCTCTTGTCTTGGTATTTTTGTCTCTTAATTGAGCCATTTTAAGTTCTTTTCTTATTGTATAAAAAACAAGCAGTAAATTGCTTATTTTATTTTTAATAACTGCTAGAATTGTGACTATACTCGATAGAGATCGGAGTTACAATGGAAGCATTACAAGAAGCGTACGAAGCAAGAGTAAAAAAAGTAAACAAAGTTGAAGAGACAAAAGCGATTAAATCTCCAAAAGAGGCGTTTGAGATGCTCGGTCATTATGCAAAAAATGGCTACGCATCTATTTCAAGCGAAGATAAAAGCTACTTTTTAAAGTGTTTTGGCATTTATGACAAAGATGCGCAAACACCGCAAAAGTTTATGATTCGCGTTCGCATTAGCGGAGGCTACTTGAACGCTGAGCAAGCAAGAGTTTTGGGTTTAATTGCAAAAGACTTTGGAGAGGACTACATCGACATAACAACCCGTGCGCAGATAGAGTTTCGCTATATTGACATTAAAGATATTCCTACTATATTTGAGCGCATTAGCGCGGTGGGAATAAGCTCTTACCAAACTGGTGTGGATAACTTTAGAAATATTGTAACCGACCCGCTGGACTCACGTGGGTTTGATAATGTTTTGCCCTCATACGAACTCTTGAAAACTCTAGAGAGCTCTTTTTTGCAAAATTATGAGTGGATAAGCGTACTTCCAAGAAAGTTTAACACTGCTATTACGGGTTCAATCTCAAACAGATGCAACGCTTTTAGCCATGACTGCTGTTTTGTTTTGGCGCAAAAAGAGGGGCTTTACGGATACAACATGTATCTTGGCGGCAAAGTTGGCAAAGTGGCAAATAGTGCGGATATTTTTCTTCTGCCTCATGAAGTCCCTCATGCTTACAACTCCATTATTGACATCTTTAGAAGATTTGGATTTCGCGACAACAGAAACAAAAACCGTCTCTCTTTTTTAGTCGAAGCAGTGGGTATGGGGGAGATTCGCTCTGCAATTTGCCAAAATGCTGGAGCTCTTTTTTCACATGCCGGCGAGACTATGACAAAGCTTGATTTTAATGACCCTGACCATGGAAAGGTACAGCTTCGTGATGGGACTCTAGGCGTTCACATGGTTGTTCCCGCGGGTATCTTTAGCGGAAGCGATTTGTTAAGCGTGGCGGATGTAAGCGAGAGATTTGGCAATGGCGAGATTCGTTTTGACATAGAGCAGAGCGTCTACATCCTCGGCGTAAAAGAAGTGAACTCCCTACTCTCTGAACCGCTCTTTCAAAAATACAAAAGCGTAGACTCGCCCTATAAAAATCATTTAATAGCATGTGCAGGTTCTCAGCACTGTGCATTTGGAGTGATTGAGAACAAAAGTGATGCTATAAAGATGGCGGAGTATTTGGAGCAAAAAGTCCCGCTTCATGAGGGGCGAGTGCGCATGTACTGGTCTGGATGCGTCAAGGGGTGCGGTCTGCACGGGCTTGGAGATATCGGTTTTGAGGGGTGCAAAGTCAAATTGGACGGCGAGATGGAGGGGGGAGTTCATATCTCTCTTGGCGGAAAAATAACAAGCGAAGGACTAGAGGGGTATGCCGTTGTCAAATCGGCTCCGCTTCGATATGCGCATCTTTATGTGGAGACTCTGATGTTTGAGTACAGAAGACTTAAAAACCCATATGAGAGCTTTGAGCTTTTTCATGAGCGGATTTTAAAGCTCTATACGCCTCAGGCAATAGGCTTTATGATGAAGCTTGGAGCTTATTTGAGAGAGAAAAACAGCAATGTTGAGATAGGTTTTGGCGAAAAGGTTAACACTGGAAAAAATGAGGAGTTTGAAGTTTTTGAACTTGGACGGAAATTATACTATAAACTATCAGCTAAAGAGCCGTACTCTGCCTATGAGAGATTTACAAATACTCTAAAGAACGAAAAACTTCAAGATATCCGTATGTTTACACCACATGTAGATGAAAATCTCTCCATTTTATGTGAGAGAATTTTAGGTACAAAAGAGCAAAATAGGGCGGTGGTTTTTTCAGAGCTTGAAGAGTTGATTTTGCTCGGTTAAGTCAAAAAAATTACAGTATTTGCAATGTTACTTCACTTGCCTTTACAACCCATCTAAACTCATCGCCTATTTTGCATTTTAGTCCATGAAGTGCGCCTTTGGTGATAAGTGCGTTAATCTCATGCCCTAAAAAATCAAGTCTGATATTTGCAAGAAGTTTGCCATTTTCTATGTGGGTGATTTTTGAAACAAATGAATTTCTCTCACTCACAATGGAGTCGGTAGTTGCAAGGGTCACATCGGTCTCTTTAAATATAAGATGTACATCCATCCCAACCTCCAGCCGATTTTCATCCCCGTTTTTAAGAAGCAAAGAGTTGAAAAGATACCCCTTTACATCCATAAAAACAAGCATCAAGCTTTCACTTTGTTTGATGGAGACGATATTTCCCTTTAAGATATTCATCTGTCGGCTCCTTTGAGCGTAGTACGCATCTGCACTTTTATATCAAGCGGTTTTGCATGGTATGGTGATGATGTAACTATGAGATCAACTCCCGTTTTTGCGAAATCCGCAATATTTTTAACATTTATGCCGCCTGTCGCAGAGACGGTAATATTTTTAAACTCCTCTTTAAGAGCAACACACTCTCTTAGAGTCTCAAAATCCATCTTTTCGCACTGTAGTATATCCGCACCCAAAGAGGCGAAATAACGGGCATATTCAAGGTTTTTTACCTCTACTGTTATTTTTTTTTCTATAAACTTTTTCTTGATAATCTTAAAGTTTCTCTCTAGTTCTTGCTTGTCGCTAAGAAATACCAAATGTTGCTCAAAGATTAAAATCGAATCGTAAAGTCCAAGCCGATGAGGTGCTCCACCGCCGTCCATCACCGCTTTTAACATGAGCTCTTTTGAACCTGGGAAATTTTTTCTTGTTGTTGTTATGGCAATATCCGGATTGATGGCTTTTGCAAGTTGCAGCATTTTGTCTGTATATGTGGCGATGCCGCTCATATACTCAAAGATATTTTGAGATATTTTCCAAGCATGATGAAGCGATTTTGCATTTCCGCTGCACTCCAAAATAGTCTCTTTTGGAGCAGTCATATCGCCGTTTTTTTTCAAAAATCTATATTTTAAACCACACTTTTTTACAATCTTCTCTACTTCATCGCAGCCGCTGAGGATTATCTCACTCTTTGGAGCAAAACTCATAGAACCCTCTTTAACGCCGATTCCCAGCCCAAAAGTTGTCAAATCAAAATAGCCGCCGTCTTCAAATAGCAGATCCATATACTAAACCTTTTTTTTACTAAAAAGTTTATATGCGGAGATTAAAAGGATAATTCCAAGTAAAGCTTCTAAATAAAGGGCATCTACTATCCCATACGCTAAAGCTCCTATAAAAGCACCAATCATAGAACCGATTGCCATATAGATGATAATCTCTTTAAAACCAAAAACTTCTTGCAGTCTCTTTGTTTTATTGTATTTATAAATACCGACGAGTAAAGTAGGAAACGATATAAGCAGACTTAATGTTCCTGCTGTTTTTATATCAACAGAATACAAAAGTACAATAGTAGGGATAAGAAGCTCTCCTCCGGCAACTCCCAAAATAGAACTTATCATCCCTATGCCCACACCAAGAGCAAAACCTAAAATAATCCCAATCCAAGAAGGAAGTAAAACTTCACTTTTAAAATCAAAAAACATATGACTAAAAAGCACAAAACTTAAAAATACAAGTAAGATAAATATATAGCCGTTTAGCTTTTGTTTATCAATACTTGAAGCTTTGTTTGCCCCGATGTAAGCACCGATGAGAGTTCCTGCTAAAAGATTGGCAACTATATAAAAATTTGAATATATACTCTCATCTATCCCTCTAAAAATCAAAGCGAAAAATACTGTTACCAACGAGATAATAATATTGAGCATTACCGCATGGAGGGTGTCTATTTTTAAAACACCGACTAAAAATGGAAGGCGAAACTCTGCACCTCCCAAACCGATAAGTCCTCCTAAAGAGCCTATAGAAGCTCCGCCTATAAATGATTTGAGTTTCACTACAAACCTCTGATCATAGGGCTAAATGCTTTAGTGCCCAAACTTACACTTTGACCTATTTTTAAACTATGAGCTTCATCATCACTTATCACCACTTCAACTAACTGTTGACCGACTGAGACGATGGCTATGTTGATCACATCTACTTTTACTATATCGAGTAACTCACCCTCAAAAGAGAATTTTTGACTGCCACTAGTTTTGAGTAAAATATCTTTTGGCGAGCCGTCGTTTACAATCTCTCCAAAATTTAACATAATCACTCTTTGTGCTAGTCTATATATCTCACTTGGATCATGGCTTACCATAATTGTTGTAGTTCCAAACTCTTTATGGAGTGTTAATATCTCTTGTTGAAGCTTAGTTCTCATCTGTGGATCAAGTGCCGATAAAGGCTCATCAAGAAGTAAAAGTTTTGGTTTATTCATCATAGCACGACAAAGACTTACACGCTGTTTTTGTCCACCGCTTAGAGTGTTTGGCAGTCTTGTCTTTAGTTCAGCCAACTCTGTCATCTCTAGTAGACTCTCTGCTAATCGCTTATCTTTGTGTACATATAGTAAATTATCAAGTACGCTCATATTATTAAAGAGTGCATAATCTTGAAATACAAATCCTATTTTTCTTTTTTGCGATGGTAAACAAAACTTCTTATCAAGCCAAATTTCATCACCTATTTGAATAGTTCCGCTAGCTTCTTCAAGACCTGCTAAAATTCTTAAAAGTGTAGTTTTTCCACTTCCGCTTTGCCCTGCGAGTGCGACAAAGTCACCATCTTCAACAGTTAGATTTACGCTCAAATCCATTTGACCGTCTGCGCCATGGAGTTTTTTATTTATAGCTATATTTATCACTTTATACTCCTATCTTTTTATTCTGTTTGCCGTTAAAAACATAAACACTAAGAAGTACCAAAAAGCTAATAACCACCATGATGGCACTGTAAATATGAGCTGAAGTATAATCCATTATTTCAACCATCTCATAAATAGCAACAGATGCCACTTTTGTCTCACCCGGAATGCTTCCCCCAACCATCAAAACAACTCCAAACTCTCCGACTGTGTGGGCAAAAGTTACAATAATTGCCGTCATAAGTGCCGGTTTCATGTTTGGAAGAGCAACTTTAATTATGGTTTCAAACTTACTTTTGCCGGCTAAATAGCTAGCTTCGAGCATATTTTTATTTATAGATTCAAATCCCCCCTGAAGAGGTTGCACCATAAACGGAAGAGAGTAAAAAGCACTAGCTACTACAAGCCCCGTAAAGTTAAAAACAAGTTTTACCCCAAAAACATCTTCAAAAAACGCCCCGACAGGAGAGTTTTGTGATAATGCCACAAGGATATAAAAGCCTAAAACAGAAGGCGGCAGTACAAGAGGAAGTGCTGTTAAACTCTCCCAAAACGGCTTCATCTTTGAGTTTGTTTGAGATAGATACCAAGCCAAAGGGATACTAATAATAAAAAGTATCAAAGTTGTCAAACCCGCTAGTTTAAAAGAGATTAAAAATGGTTCAAACTCTAAGTCTTGAAATAGCTCAATCATCACAAATCTCACTTATAGAAACTTCACTTGCTTTTATAAAAGCCGTGACCTTATCTCCTGCTTTTAAATTCATTCGTTTAGATGAATCCACTGTAATAATTGACTCCAAATCAGTGTCAAAAAACTTAAGTTTTATGTTGGATAAAAGTTGCCCGTTTTCACAAGATACGATGGTTGCTTCTAATTTATTTGAGTAACTAACCTCCCCGCTGAAATCTTTGGCAATTGCTATATGAGACGGTTTAACGGCAAGCTTCACTTTTGTTCCGACTTGGATGGCATCATTTAAATCCAAACTCATCATAGATAAAGTTTGACCGTTAGAGTCAAACTTTACTATATGCAAACTATCACAAGCTTCTATTTGTGTTACAGTTGCAATCAAACTGCTCATGGAACTAAATATCCAAAATCAATTAATATTTTTTTCGCTTGAGCACCTAACATAAAATCATAAAATGCTTTCGCATCACTGTTGTCTTTAGCATTTTTAATGATTACAATCCCTTGGTCAATCGGGGTGTAAAGCTTAGAATCCACATCTGCCCAATGTACACCCTCTTTGTACTGAGCCATTTTAGGGCTATAGAGTGAAGATTTTGCAATGAAGCCTATATCTGCAGCTGTTACAGCATAAGAAACTGTTTGGGAGATAGATTCTGCATATACAAATTTACTCTCTACATCAGCTAAAACTCCGGCATTTTTTATAGCTTCAAGAGCTGCTTTGCCGTACGGGGCAGTTTTTGGATTTGCAATTGCGATTTTCTGGATACTTTGATCTTTAAGAAGATTTATTGATTTTGAAAAATCTTTTTGACTATTGCTCAGCATCGCTAAACTTCCTTGTGCATACACAACCGGTACCGTAATCGCAGTACCTTCTTCATATAAGTTTTGCGGAAACATCATATTTGCCGCCATAAAAAGTTGGTATGGTGCACCGTTTTTAATTTGAGCAGTGAGTTTTCCACTACTCCCTAAAGTTACCTTTACTTGTGTGTCGGGATTTGTTTTATGAAACTCTTCCAAAAGGGTATCCATAGCATAACTCACATTTGCAGCAACGGCTACATTGATAGTTCCTGCAAACAGACTCATACTTAAAAGCATTAAACCTAGTACTATTTTTTTCATCTTTAATCCTTAAAATAGGTAGTTCAGCTCAAAACGAGCATCTAAACTATCCGCATCTACTTTATCAGTATCCGTATAACCTAATCTTAAACGCCACTGTAACTCTGGCATCATAGGTAAGTTTTGTACAAAGCCCGCGTAATAGAAGTTTTCATCAAACTGTCCTTTATTCTCATCAGCGTCTGTGTGAAGAGCAGAGAGCTGCATAGCCACATCTTTATAAACTCCTGTTTTATTTGGATTTATGGTTAATTCAGCACGATAACTTTTTGTATTTGCTACCCAGTTGTATCTTGCCATAGAGCGAGTATAGCCTGCTGTTGGAAATCCTCTCCAAGGAGTCACTAAATCCGCTTCATCCATAACTTGAGAATAGCCTAGATTTAATTTAAAATTTTTATAAGCTCCTACTAAACGAGCCGCTATCATTTGCGAATCAAGAGAAGAAGCATCTTTGTAGCCGCCAAATGCACCGCTTTTTCCTACTAATTTACCGTTAATAGCTGCTCCGCCAATTTCACCTGCTCCGTTATCAAACTGTTTGATGTAGCGAACACCCGGCGAGAGAGAAAAGCCATCCATGTTTATTTTGTAATTTGCCTCTGCCATTATTTCAGATACAAGCTCAGGTACTACGTAAAATGAAGTGTTGAGTTTTAAATTCTCTATAGAAGTATTTTGAATATCTCCTGTTATTAAAGGGGCATCTTCTTTCCCAGCATCTTTTAGTTTTGTATATGTCAAACCCTTATGCATTGCCGAATCATCATTTTGATCCCAAGACGGGTTTAAAGATGAAGAGGAGCTTGCATCACCCCATGCCAAAACTGAGTGCGTGTCTGTATGCGCACGGAGTTTTTCTTTTGCTAGATACGCAAGTTTAATCGGAGTTTTTGAAACAAGAGTTGTGTTAAAAACTATACCGTCAAAAACGTTTGGTATCATTTTTGTATCGTTTGAAGCGGTATAAAAAGTTTCTACTAGCTGACGACCAACTGTTATGTCACTTTTTTCTAAACCGCTATAGCGAATGTAAGCCTGCCCTAAAGCACTCATATTTTGATTTCCCGTATTGCTATAATCAAATCTACTAAGAACATCTTGCCCTGGTTTGGCAAATTTAATGTCAGCTTCTGATAAGTTTGTAAATCCATGACTATAGTAAAGAGCGCCTCTAAAATCAAAGTCATTATAGATGGCACTTTGATACACTAATGAACCGCCCAAACCACTTGTGTAGTGATCTTTTTGATCTTTATTTTCTTCTTCCCATTTGTACATAAATGTATTTGAGCGAAGTCTGCCGTAAAAAATCCCCTCTTTAAACATTTCCGCAAAATTATCAACTTGTTTAGGTTTTTGACTATAGACCAGTTGATAATTTGTTTTAAGTGCCTGTTTAGGAACTTCGTCATTTGCACTTGTTACGGTTGTTACAAGTAGTGCCGCCGCTATAACAGTGCTTAATCGAATTTTTGTTTTCAATCTGTTTTCCTTTAATGTAATTTTAATTTGTTATACTTTTATCGCTTCTTCCAAAGCACTTGTCTTGCAGTTACCGCTGCAAGGCTTTTAATTCTCATCTCTCATTTGACCTCCAACTTTTAATTTTCGTAATATTAAAAAATCCATAGCGATAATTTTTTACCATCTGCCTAAGATAATGCTTTTTGGTTTACAAAAAGCGCTTACCTGCATCCCTTTTTTGAGATTTAATTTCTCAAGCAGCTCTGTTGGCATAATAGAACATACCGTGTTAGAGCCTTTTAGCTCAATGATAACCTCTGCATTTAAACTATCATGTTCTATTCGGATAATTTTCCCTATGAAACTGTTCATATCGTTTTTATCGGGTGAAAATTCATCATTTAAAATCAGAGCGTTTGCTTTAAAGAGCGCATACAGCTCCATGCCTACATCAATTTCAAGAGTAGTTAGTGAATCATTTGTGATGATTGCCGTTATACTCTCTTTGTTGTTAAGCTCAAGAGAGAGTATGCTCTCAACGGCTCCACTTTGAATAGTTAAAACTTTTGTCTTTAGCTGATTTCTTGCACTTATACGGATATCCATACTCTTTAAAAGATGGATATGTCCGTTTTTTTCACTTACGCGCTTGGAGAGATTTTCTAAAAATTGCTGATGCTCTTCTTGAAGGATTTTGTAGGTGTCTATAAGCTCTTTTGCATACTCGCTCAGATGTGTCCCGCCGCCGCCTTTGCCGCCTTTAGAACTCGTAACAAGCGGAAATTCAGAGAGGTTGTTCATGGCATCTACGGCATCCCATGCAGCTTTGTAGCTCATCTTCATGGATTTAGCCGCTTTTGTTATGGAACCCTCTTTTTGGATGTGTATTAAAAGTTCCATGCGACCTTGTCCAAGGAAGCTATGTTCTGATTTATTTATCCATAATCGTCCGTTAATACTGTTTGGCATGGTTTTCCTTAAATGTTAAAAGCGTAGTATATAAAAATATATAACGCTTGTCAATTATATTGAGAAACAATACATGCAGGATTCAATCTGCCTGTATTGTTTTTTTAAAAAGCAGTAACATCAGTAGTTTGTAAAACAAAGCAAAACAAAAGCCAAATTTAAGTAGAATTCGCGCAGTTATAGACAAAGGAAGTGCATGGCTAATAAACGGGTTTTAGTTAAGTTTTCAGGCGAAGCTCTTGCAGGTGAAGCGGGTTATGGAATTGACACGAAGATTTTAAACTATATATCACAAGAGATAAAGTCGCTTGTAAATGCCGGTATCGAGGTTGGAATAGTTATCGGAGGCGGCAATATTATTCGCGGAGTTACCGCTGCACAAGATGGAATTATTAAAAGAACTTCCGGTGACTATATGGGAATGCTTGCTACCGTAATCAACGGGATTGCGATGCAGGAGGCTTGTGAACATGCCGGCTTGGAAGTTCGCATGCAGACCGCTATTAAGATGGAGCAGATTGCTGAGCCTTACATAAATCGCCGCGCTGTTCGTCATTTAGAAAAAGGACGTGTTGTTATTTTTGCAGCGGGAACCGGAAATCCATTTTTTACTACAGATACGGCGGCAACTCTAAGAGCAGTTGAAATCGGCGCAGAGGTCATAATAAAAGCAACAAAGGTTGACGGAGTTTATGACAAGGATCCAAATAAGTTCAGCGATGCCCTAAAGCTGCCTGAACTATCATACGAGCAGGCGCTTTCAGACAATATAAAAGTTATGGACGATACTTCCATCGCATTGGCAAAAGACAACTCACTTCCTATTTTGGTATGTGATATGTTTAAAAAAGGTAATCTTTTGGATATTTTGCAAAATGGAAATATGCAAAACTGCTCAATTGTAAGATAATTGACCTTATGCACTTTTGCAAAAAAGTTCGTAAATACCTCTAATTTTCTCGAAAAGTACCCTTT
>NZ_JACUTS010000147.1 GCF_014859695.1 Sulfurimonas sp.
CGCTGTGAAAAAACGGTGGATATACGGGAGTTTGAACGATAATTTTATCGCCCTTCTCGGTAAATACCTCTATGGCAGCATTCATACTCGCTACAACAGAGTGCGAATAGAGCATCTCCTCTAAGGCAAACTCTACTCCGTGCTCGTTTTTCATCCACTCTATCTGGGCAAGAAACATACTTGGCGGCACCTCCTCATACCCTATAACGTGATGTTCTAGGCGTTTTTTTACGACTTCAAGCACAAAATCAGGCGTATCTATATCCATATCCGCCACCCATGCAGGAATAACATCCTCGGTGCCAAAGAGTTTTTTTCTTAACGTGTACTTCTCCGCATTTGTGTTTTCTCTACATGTAGAGGTTGAAAAGTCGTAATTCACTTTTTTATTTTTCATCAATATATTATATGACTGTTGTTTACGTAATCATCATGGGAGATGTAAAGATTGTTTTTTATATTTTTCTCTTTATTTTTACTTGCTTTAATAACTTCTTGCATATCCTGTGCTATTTTTTTTGCCAAATAATATGCCAAGTTTGGTGGAACGGCATTGCCTACCATTTTATATCCCGCAGTTAAATTAGTATAGTAAAACTTATGCGTATCAGGAAAAGTTTGTATTCTAGCGCACTCTCTTACACTAAGTCTTCTGTAAAGATGCTCGCTATTTGGAACAAAAATTCTCTTATTTTGCTCTACAAATTGCATTTTTGGAGCTTGCGGATGAAGCGGTGCATGTCTGCCTCCGGCTTGAATTGTAAACGATGGTTCATCCCAACTTCTAACTCTATTTCGTGACATATACATAGACGAAAAATCACCAGTCATATATTCGTGATTTTCTACTTTACAGTCACTGCCGTTTGTATAAGTTTTATTTTTTCCTGCAAGTGCATTATCTTTCAAATCAAAAATAATATCTTGTAAAAACCTTTTATTACTAAATCCATCAGGAAATTCAAAGGTGATATTCAAATCTTTTCTAAAACCTATAAAAAAAACTCTTTTTCTATCTTGCGGAACTTTGTAGTCATGTGCATTTAAAAGCTTAAAAGAGAGATCATATCCGCTCTCTATAAAGTGATTTTTTATATTTTCCAACGCTCCATCATGGCGTCCTGCCAACATACCAGATACATTTTCTGCCAAGAAAAAAAGCGGTTTTTTATCTCTAAGAACTCTTATGAATTCAAAAAATAACTGCCCACGATGGTCATCTATACCACGAGACTTTCCAGCCTCACTCCAACTCTGACAAGGCGGTCCGCCTATAAGCCCAATTGCTTCTGGAATTTCGCTTGATGGGATATTGACTATACTTCTTCTGTCTAATTTTGTATGAGGAAAGTTTTTCTCAAAAGTTTCCCAGATTTCTTTGTCGTATTCATTTGCCCAAATGGTTTTAAATCCAGCTTTTTCAAAGCCCAAATCTAAACCACCGGCACCTGAGAATAGGGATATTATGTTCATAGTTAAATCCTAAATATAAGTAGTTTGGAATTTATTAATTGTACAGGATTGTTCGGATTTTTTATTCTTACATCACTAACACTTACATTTTCATTATCAAAATTTTCTATTGCTTCTCTGTCTTGAAGCGGTAATGATTCATATTTCTCTTTTTTCATCAAAGAAAATAATTGAAATACTTTTGATGTATCATAAAGATTCAGATAACTAAAAATTTTAGTCGGATTATCAATATGCCACATGCCGCGGATGCGTAAGTCTGTAACTCCTAGCGGGTCAACTTTTTTAACTTTTCCAAGTTCATTTGTCTCTGTAAATTCAACGTCAGAAATAGAAGCAATACCATTTGAGATGGTATCTTTTATTCTTTCATAAATATCTTTATCAGCACAAAAACAATCCCCATATACAAGCCATAATGATTTTAACTGATTTCTATTTTTGGGAACATTGCCTATGGCATAAAGCATATCTTTTTCAACCCAAGGTTCACAATTTTTACATGTAGCTGTAATCATAGTACTATCTGAGAAAAGCTTTGCTTTTGGATAGGAACTATTGAGTGCTATTGCCGTAGTATGAGACTCAAGCTTTTTTATCTCTATGGCATCGCTGTTTCTTAAAATTAAATCTGGAGGATTGTTTTTATTTCCACTATAAGAATAAACTGCTGAAAATACTTCGAGCCTTTTTTGCTCATCTATTTCGTTAGTGGTACCGGCAAAAGCATCTTTTATCAAACTTTCTAAACCTTCGCCCATATTGTTTGCTCTATTATTTCCATTAGTCACATTGTTTACGGTAATTTGATAACTATTTACAATATTTACAAAAGCTTTGATTATATTAGACAACTTTTGACCTCCGCTATTTATTTTTAAAATTATAACTTTTTATGCTTACATATATTACTTTCTTTTTATATGAGAACAATAAAATATGTCATTTTGCAATATTTTTCTTTCTCCAAACACTAACCTCTGCGATGCTGTGCTGAAATTTTCTTGCCGTCTCTT
>NZ_JACUTS010000047.1 GCF_014859695.1 Sulfurimonas sp.
CAATACGATTGTTATGAGCATTTTGCAAAGCGGTAGCAGTTGCGGTCTGCTGATTCACATATATTGCATTTCCGACTAATCCAATCGCCATAACATATTCCTTAATTTTACTCCGTAAAATGAAAGAAACCCTTCATTTATTCGTCCGCAAAAGGAACTCGTCCCTTTTACTTCGCTTGCCGCTGAGGCACTGAAGCTTGACACTTTCGTGTCAGATATTTATTTGATATCTTATCTTGTATCAACTTCTATGGTTTTATACTTATTGTAAAGTACATTCGCACCGCTTTGGATGCTTACTTCTCTTCGTGGAGTATAATCGACCAAATACCTATCTTTTTGAAACATTGTGAAATCAACACAGAGTCTTGCCGCACTCTCTATTATAGATATGGGGATATTTTGTTTGTCGGTTGTGATGATTACGTGAGCTGAAGGACGCTCTTTCATATGAAGCCAAATGTCCTTTGCGCGCGCCTTTTGGAGCAGTTCCACATTGCCTTTTTCGTTTTTTCCAAGGCTCACTTTATACCCATCTACCCAAAAAGTCTCAATAGAGTCGTTTGTTTTTACTTTTTTAGCCTGAACATTTTTTGGAAAGAGAAGCTGGATTTTTGCAATATCTTTTGCCTCTTGCACCGTATGGATGAAGAGTTTCATATGTTCTATTTTTGAGTCCAAGGACTCTCTCTCTATGTGCATGTGAGAAGCTCTCTGTTTTGCTTTTTTGCTTCTACTAAAGAGCGAATCAGCCATTCTTGCAACAGAAGAAAACTCTTTATGAAGCTCAACAGTGACCTTTTTGCCATCATAATCATCAAGCTCTATAACTCTTTGATAAGGCTTGATTTTATGCATGTTTGCCAAAAGAAGATTTCCAAAATGACTAAGCTTCTGTGCCTCCTCTTTAAGCACCCCCTCGTCGTCAAGCTGCTCATAAAGTTTCTCCAGTTTTTTGAGTTTTTTGTTTAAAAGCGAGATTTTTTGCTTCTTTAGTGAAGATAGTTTCTCATCCATCTCTTTTTGATACTCATTGTACAAAAACTCTTCAACATCACCAATAGGGTACTCTTTTGCCTCAAAGGGAGCCGGCGGAACATCTAAGAGCTTCTGCCCTACTCTCACCTCTCGAAATGAAGAGAAAAGGTCAACATGCCTAAGTGCTTCAAGAACTACCTCATCTTCATCCAGGATAATTACGTTCGTATATTTTCCGGTAAATTCAAACTGCAGATAGGTAGTCTCTTCCTTGTAGGCCGAAGCGACGGAGGTTTTAAACCTTAATATCTTGTCGCCGCCGAAAATTTCTACATGTAAGATATTCGCACGATTAAACCGCTTTGAGAGAAGCACGTCAAAGGGAGCATTATAGACTTTTGAGCGGGCATAGGAGGCGCATTTAAACATTCTGGAGTTTGAGCGCTGCATCTCAAAGTAAAGTTCATCATCTCTGTCAAAAACAACTTTTATAATGGTGTCACTTACTCTATAGATAGCGGATATTTTTGTAAATTTTTGCAGATAAGCGGTAATCTGTTTTAGGTGTGATAGTTTCATAACAAGATTTTATCACACTTAAAACAACTATGCTTGTAACAGCCTCTCCATCTCATCCAGCGGCATCGGTTTAGCGTAGTAGTAGCCTTGGATGGAGTCTATTTTGTTCTCTAACAAAAAGCTGTGCTCTTGCTCAGTCTCCACGCCCTCTGCAAGTATATGTATGCCAAGCTCTTTTGCCAAAAAGATAACTGTTTTTACGATTATCTGGTTTTTTGGCTGCTCTCTTATATTCATAATAAAAGATCTATCTATTTTGAGCTTATTAATCGGAAGATTTTTGAGATAAGAGAGCGAAGAGTAACCCGTACCAAAATCATCCATCGAGATATAAAAGCCCAGCGCCCTTATCTGCTCTAGCAGACTTATAACAAGTTCGGGATTCTCTAAAACTGAGCTTTCTGTAATCTCTAACTCTATCCATGAGGCTTCGCATCCGCTCTCTCGCAACATATTTTTTAAAGTAACTATAAAATCCAAATGGGTAAGCTGACGCGCAGATATATTGATGGAGAGTCTATTTTTTAAAATTCCTCTCTCATGCCACCTCTTCGCCACCTCAAAACCGCTCTTAATTACAAAATTGCCTATCTCGACTATCAGAGAGCTTTTCTCGGCTAATGGTATAAAAACATCAGGCGCTATCATCTTCCCTTCACTCTTCCATCTCAAAAGTGCCTCAACACCTACTATTTTTCCGCTGATTACTTCATTTTGAGGCTGAAAATAGAGCTCAAGTTCGCCCTTTTGAACAGCCTGTTTCAGGTTTGTTACCATCTGCGTATATGCTACAGCCTCTTTTTTAAATTCCGCATCATAAAAGCTAAAGCTGTTTTTACCCAGTTTTTTAGCATTATACATAGCCGTATCGGACGCTTGATACATCTCTTCCATACTTTGCACATCATCAGGGTAGATACTGATTCCTGAACTTGCGGTAATGTAGACCTCCACCATGTCTATCTTAAATGGGTTGCTAAATTTAGCATGGAGTTTTTGCATTAGAGCTTCTATCTCTTTTTTGTCACTTTTGTTTAGGGCTATTGCGAATTCGTCTCCACCCATGCGTGCTAAAAAAGCTGTAGAATCAAAAACTTCTACAAGAACTTTGGAGACCTCAAAGAGCAGTTTATCCCCGAAGCGGTGACCGTATGAATCGTTTACTATTTTAAACTCATCAAGGTCGAGAAGTATCAGACAAAACGGTATCTCTTGCGAACATTTTTCTACCAACACTTCGCTAATCTTCAGCCTGTTTGGCAAGTTTGTTACCTTGTCCTGATAGGAAAGGTTATAAAATTTCTCTTTTGACTCTTCTAAAAAGCGTTCATGCTCTTTTTGGCTTGTTATATCTCTAGATATTCCAAATATGCCAAAAACCTCTCCCTCTTTGTCCAACAAGGGACCTTTCGTAACCAACAACACCCTCTCTTTACCGTCTTTAGATATAGTTTTTTCATCAAACGTTACGACTTTTTTGCTTGCTATAATTTTTTTGTCCATCTCTCTGAGCATATCTGCCGTCTTGGGCTTAAAGATGGCGTAATCATCCATTCCGATTGCCTCTTCTTGCTTCAGTTTTGCTACCTCTGCCGTGGCTTCGTTAAAAAGTATATACTTCCCATCGAGGTCTTTTGCGTAGATGGCATCCGGAGAGCTGTTTATGATAGTATTTAAAAGCATATTAGACTTAGAGAGTTCTCTTTGAGAGTTCTTTAGACTCTGTTTGGTCTCTTGATGTTTTGCAATATTTTCTAGATTTTTATCATACTGAGACTGCATGTTGCTGAAAAATTTATAGGTCAAAAAGTACAAAACAACCGTCGTTGCCAAAACAAAAAAGATGCCTTTATACATACCTACTAAAACAACCTTGTCTGCATCTTCAACAATAAGCCCAACTGCATAGTCCGATAAAATTATCCACAACAGTGCGGAAATAAAATATACCAAAGCAATATAAAAAGCACCTCTGCGGCATGTCGGATATTTCGTATACACCTTAATAAATCCTTGTTTTTATAACTATTTAGAGTCAATATTATACATGATTGTAAAATAATTGCAACAAACAGGGAAAATTATTTCAAATTTATCCTGCTATAATTGCGAAAAATAGAGATGTGAGAGATTTGTGAAACTTCCAAAAGGCTTCGGCAAAAACTACTTTACTTTGCGCGCGATTACCGCCACAGTCAACCAAATAACACTCCATGCAAACACGTCGCGTGTACAGAGTTTTCACATGCTACAATACTCAAGCGATGAGCTTGAAGCTGAGCTGGAGGAAGAGGAGCTCGCCGCCACGCTCTGTATTCTTGAACTCTCCGCAAAGCCTTGCCATTGCAACTGTTACTATTTAAAAAAAACACGTAAAACGCTTCTGCTGCACCCAAATCAAAACTACTTTTTTGACTACTTTAAAACTCTAAACAGCGCCATCTCTCCGCCATTTTTCAATGCAACAAAGAGACTGCCACGTCGTTTCACTCCTCACAGTGACGTTTGTGTGTCATTGCGAGCGAAGTTTCCCGTCATTGCGAGTGAAGCGTGGCAATCTCAAAAACATCATCATTAAAAAAATTTAAACTTACACTCAAAAAATGAAAAGAAAGATACATGAAAAAAAAGATACTTTTATCGCTACTGGCTTCAACCATATTAGTCGCTCAAAATATTGAGCTATCCCCTCTAAAAATAACCTCAACCGCCATCAAAACTGACGAGCTGAGATCTGCCGACGCGGTAGAAATTTATACGGCAGAGGATATAGAAAAAGCGCATGTTCAAAACGTTTACGAGTTTTTAAATCAGCAAACCTCGGTCGTGACGATGCCCTCTTACGGAAACCCGCTCTCCCAAAGACTTGACATGAGAGGTTACGGCATCGGCGACGGTTACCAAAATATAGTCATAACCATAAACGGCAGAAAAATCAACAACATAGATATGGTTCCGCCTCTGCTCTCTGCCATCTCCCCCGCTTCGATAGAGAGGCTGGAGATCATAAAGTCAAGCGGTATTGTCGTTGGTGGCGATGGAGCAAATGCGGGCGTAATCAACATCGTCACAAAGAAAAAAAGTACCAAAGAGGTAACCGTCTACATGGGAACGCACGGCACGGCAAGCGGTTCATTTTATCTCGGTCACAGCGGTGAAAAACTCTCCGTCTCGGCAAGCGGCGAAGCGCAAAAAAGCGATGGAATCCGCAATATAAACAGCAGCGGAGATAAAGATGAGAACTCTTTGACTACGGGAGCACTCAATCTCTCTTACGCTCCAGTTGAGGAGTTAGAGCTAAGAGCGGGTGTTTCATTTGCAAGAACTGATGTTATTTATGGAGGTTATTTATCGCTTGAGGAGTACAACAATGACCCAAAACAAGCGGGCACTACAAACTGGGGTGCAAACGAACAGGAGTTTGACACAGATGCTGTTAGTGGAGGGTTTAGTTACTATTTAAACGACAAACTATCTTTAAATGTCGATATAAATCATGAAGAGAAACAATCAAACTATATAACTTACTCATCTGTTTCTGATTATGACTACAACTCCGGTAAAGCCACACTTGATTATATAAGTGATGAAATCTCAATATCAGCTGGATATGATAGATTTGACGGCGATAGAGTTCAATCAAACAATAAGTTCAAAAAGCAAAACAATGCATGGTTTGTTATGAGTGAATTTAATTTTAATAAGGCAATTGTTAAAGCCGGCTATAGATATGAAATAGTTAAGTATGATTTTGCGAACGAAGGGCTAAGAACAACTAAAAAGCTTCATGGCGGAGAACTTGGATATAACTACATGCTCAATAAAGAGCAATCTGTTTTTGCTAACTATACACATTCATATCAAGCACCTGATATTGATAGATTTTTCGGTTTTGATTTATCTACATATGAGACGTATTTTAGCGGAGCCATAAATCCAATGGAGGCAAACACATATACTATCGGTTATAACTATATCAAAAAAAATAATAAATTTAAAACCTCTATTTATTATATTGATTTGAAAAATGAAATCTACTATCTTTCTGATTATTCAGGAGCAAGGACTGCAATAAACACAAACATAGACAAATCATATAAATACGGTTTGGATATTTACGACAAATGGTTAGTAACGGATGAGTTCAATATTGCGCTTAACTATAACTATGTCAGAGCAATTATTGACGAGGAAGGGGACTATTCTGGCAATGATCTGCCGGGTGTTTCAGACCATAACATCAAAGCTACACTTAGCTACTTTCCAAACAAAAACACAACTTTGGCGATTACACAAGTGTACCGCTCAGAGGCTTATGCAGCGAATGATTTTGAAAATAATTTTGCCCAGAATCAGGAGGCTTACAAAAGTACGGATATATCCCTGACCTACACAAAAGATAGTTTGGAACTTTTCGCTAAAATAAACAATCTTTTTAACCAAAAGAACGGTTTATGGATAGAAGATGACGCTATCTACCCTCTAAACTTCACAACCACTGCCATTGCAGGGTTTAAACTAAAAATCTAAGGAGACTCTCTTGAGCGTAAAAACCATTTTTCTACTGCTGTTTTTTACGCTCATGCTCAGTGCCAAAGAGAGGATTATCTCTCTTAGCCCCTCTATTGCGGAGATAGTTTATGCTTTGCAAAAAGGGGATGATTTGGTTGGAACGAGTGCGTTTTCACTCTATCCCAAAGAGGCGCAAAATCTGCCTGTTATCGGCGGCTACTCAAATCCGAACTTGGAGAAAATCATAGCATTCTCCCCAACTTTGGTTATCGGTCAAGATTTCAATCATGAAACTTTAGAGAAACTCAAAAGATTTAAGATAGAAACTTTAATGCTCAAACTTCAAACTATTAGCGATATAAAAAGCTCCATTATAGAACTAGCAGAGAGACTACATGTAAGCTCCAAAGAGGTTATAAAAAGCATTGAGTATGCTATAAAAAATGCCCCTAAGAGCAAAAAACCGCACAGCGTTATGATAGTTTACGGTCTGCATGAAGATTTACGAAGCGGTATCTATATAGCGGGTAAAAACATCTTTTTTGACGACATAATTACGCTCTGCGGCAACACTAACGCATACAGTGCTAACCAAACTAACCAACCCGTTTTAAGTTATGAAAATGTTATAGCTCTAAACCCCGACCGGATTATTATACTCCACTCAGACGCCTCAAACAGCTCGGTTGACAAAGAAAAAGCCTTGAGCGCATGGCACTCACTTCCTACTAACGCAAGTAAAAACAGACGCATAACGGTAGTAGATGAGAGTTATATTCACATACCTTCGCATAGAGTTGCACTTACCATAGAGCGCCTCTGCCATGAGATGAGCAGATGATCAAGCTAAAATCCCTCTCATGCAGTTACGGCAGCGACACAATCTTGGAAGATATCAGCATGGAGATAGAGTCTCATCTTAGCATACTCGGCGCGAACGGTTCGGGCAAAAGTACGCTTGTACGCGCTATTTGCGCTCTTATCTCTTATTATGGAGAGGTGCACATAGATGGCGTGGACGCAAAAGAGCTCTCACTATTGGAGATGGCAAAAACTATCTCTTACATCCCTGCAAAACTTGAGATTTACGACTCCTTTATAACCCTGGAGGATTTTGTTCTTCTTGGAAGATTTGCCTATAAAAAAAGCTTTTTTGAGTATTCACATGAGGATAGAGCCATAGCTGCGCAAAAGATAAAGCTTCTAGGACTTGAACATCTAAAAGAGCATACTCTTGCCTCTTTGAGTTCAGGGGAACAGCAGCTCTCCCTCATCGCCGCGGCACTTACGCAGGAGAGCAAAATCATCATCTTTGACGAGCCGACCGCAAACCTTGACCCGCACAACTCAAAAATAATCGCACAATATATAAAAAAGCTAAAGGAGACGCATCAAGTCATACTTATCACGCATGACTTGCATCTGGCATGTTATATTGACAGCCCCATCGCTTTTATAAAAGAGAAAAAAGCGCATCTCTACGGAAGAGATTTTTTCGACGACGAGGTTTTAAAAGAGCTTTGGGGAGTTGAGTTTTTCTCGCTGGCGGTGAAGTATGGGTAGGTTTATACTGTGGTTTTTACTAATCTCTGTTTTTATACTCTCGCCGTTTGTCGGCGCAGTAGAGCTTGAGATAGGCAAGATTTTTGACTTCTCCACTCTTGCTTCAAATATCTTTTTTGAGCTTAGAGTGCCACGGGTTTTGTTTGCTTTTTTTGCGGGAACCATCCTTTCTCTTAGCGGTCTGCTGTTTCAAACGCTCTTTCGCAACGCACTTATGACACCCTACACGTTGGGCATTTCAAGCGGCGCAGTTTTGGGTGCGGGAGTTGCCATAAAACTTGGGCTTGGAAGCCTCTTTTTTGGTCTTACCGCCATTCATCTATTTGGTTTTTTCGGCGCGCTCTTTAGTGTCTTTTTGCTTCTTTATCTCTCGAAATTTCTAAAAAATGCACACCATGAGTCGCTTCTGCTGCTTGGAATCGCACTTTCGCTCTTTTACACCTCCGCTCTTATGATTGTCTTCTATCTTGGAAGTGCCATCCAAAACGATATGCTTATCCGCTTTACTATGGGCTCACTCTCCGTCATCGGATGGCAAAATCCCATTATAGTGGGCTTTATAGCCGCTGTTTTGGTTGGCGTTGTTTACATGTACCGCTTTGAACTTCAGCTTTTAGGCATTTCGAACGAGAGTGCAAAACTAAAAGGTTTGGATACCAAAAAAACGACGAGAGTGCTTCTTGTCGTCTCCTCTTTTGCTATCGGCACGCTTGTGAGCATTAGCGGACCCATAGGCTTTGTGGGGCTTATAACCCCTCATATCGTCGCAAAAATCCACCCATCGACCGTAAATAGACGCATCATAAAAACCGCTCTCTTTGGGGGACTTTTTTTGGTTTTTTGTGACACAATTACAAGAGCACTCTCCACGCAGAGCGAACTGCCCATCGGGATAATAACCGCACTTATCGGCGGACCGTTTTTTATATATCTTATAATGAGGAAAAAATAGTGAATCTTTTATCAAAAACTGCTCCGCTGGAGGAGTCCATCGCAAAGATGCAAAAAGTTTTGGAGGATGTTGGCTGCAAGGTTGTTTTTTCACAAGAGAAACATCCGCTGCAAAATTGCTACTCTGTAAATCTTAGCTCAGTTGAAGCGCCCTCTCACATCTACTCAAACGGCAAAGGAGTTCTCTCAGACGCTTCAATGGCAAGCGCTTTGGGCGAATATATCGAGAGGCTTCAAACAAACAACTTTTTTAGTGATTTCTATCTCCCATGCCGTAAACTTTACCCGGATGAAGCGGTTTTTGAGTTTGGCGGAGATTTTTTAGATGATGAGCTTCTAAATATTTACGACCCTCATAGCGAACTCGGCGATGAGGATTTGGTGGATTACAACAGCGACTTCATGGATAAAATTCTCACTCTGCCTTTTAAAAGATTTTCCGACAACCAAAGCATCTATTTTCCCATAAATATTCTAAGCAATCTCTATGTCAGCAACGGTTTGGCGGCGGGCAATACGCCGAAGGAGGCGCAAGTTCAAGCGCTAAGCGAGATATATGAGCGCTACGCAAAACTCCAAATCATCAAAAATGGTTATGCGCTGCCGAAATTTCCCACCGAACTTCTCACCACATTTGAAAAAGTCTACAACGATGTCATGGCACTTAGAGAGCGGGGCTATATCGTAGAGGTTCTTGATGCCTCGCTTGGAGGAAAATTTCCGGTAACTGCTATCTCGCTAATAAACCCACAAAACTCCACACTCTTTGTCTCTTTTGGCGCACATCCCATCTTGGAAGTCTCTCTGGAGAGAACCATGACGGAGCTTATGCAGGGGCGTGATTTGGAGAGTCTTGAGAGTTTTGAGACTCCTACTTTTGACATGAGCATAGTCGCAGACAGCTTCAACCTAGAGTCTCACTTTGTGGATTCAAACGGAAAACTCGGATTTGGGTTTTTAAGCACGAAAAAGAGCTTTGGGTTTGCGCCATGGAGATACAACGCAAGCACCACTCAGGACGAGTTTGAATTTTTAACAAAAATCGCCAAAGAGATGAACAAAGAGATCTACATAAGAGAGTATGACTACCTCGGATTTTACTCATGTCAGGTTCTCATTCCGAGTATCTCCGAGGTTTATCCCATGGAGGATTTGGTCTATAACAACAAAAACAGCGGCAAGCTAATCCGCGATATGGTTTTAAACTTTAGCGAATATGACCCTGAAGAAATTTTGGACGAGGTAGCATCGCTTGACAACTCTTTAAGCATGGAGAAGTACATCGGCGTTATATTTCAAAACAACTTTACGATGGCAGAGCTTAAAGCGCATCTATATCTTCTGCTTGACGACAGAGAGGCGGCTTTGGAGCTTTTAGAGTTTGGAGAAAACGCACTTGGACATGTAGTCGCAGAACTTATCCATATGCATGAAGCAGAGCTTTCTTTTGAAGAGCATAGAGAGGGGCTTTATGCTATTTTCACACAAGAAACAGTAGAAAAAGCCATGAGAATCCTTAAAAAAGAGGAGTTCTTAATAGATATAACACTCCATAACGATTACACTAACATGTTAGCGATGTACGATAGACTTGAAGCAAAGAAAAAAGGAGTGATTGCATGAGTTACGAAGAGTGGTTTGAGCAACATGGAGAAAAACATAAAAAGATAGTAGAAAAACTTCTGGCGCGCGGCTTAAGCGAAGATGAGATTATAGACTATTTTGATTTTGAAAATATGGTAAAAGAGGAGAACGACTTCTGCCCACTTTACAAAGAGCCTCGCAAATGCCATGACATAGAAAAACTCAACTGCTACCTCTGCGGATGTCCGCACTTTAGGTTTAACGACGAGGGCGTTGCAGAGTATAACGGAGCAAAAATTCTCAGCAAGTGCGACATCAACAACGGCTCAAAGCTTGCAGCGCTCGGAGCCATCCATCAAGACTGCTCAAAGTGCACCGTGCCACACCATAGAGCCTATGTAAAAAAGAACTTCGATTTGGATTGGAATAAAATCATGAAAAAGTGTAAAGCATAAAATATTCTTAAATAAAAACGCTACTTAAAAAACCGTGATAAGCTTAAAAGTTAAATCGGATAAAATTTGTCTGATTTAAAAAAGCTATCTTCTTTTAGAGACAAAAGAAGATGTGTTGCCATAGTGGCCAAAAACTCTAGAGGGTAATGCTCTCTTACCAAAAAGGATACACAATGAAAACATTGATTTTACTAATCGGATTAACTTTAGGTGCTCTTCAAGCTGACAATATCGTAACTTACGACACAAACAACGCTGGAAATACTGAAGGCATCAAAACCAATCACCCGACTCAAGATCTCTACTAAGATCTGGATTTACACCTCATTCACTCCGCTGAATGAGGTATTTTTTCTTTAATCCACTTTATATAAACATCAACCTCTTCTTTATAAACTCAATAGCATAAAACATTATTTTAGATAAAATAAAAAAAATCATAAAAAGCCATTAAATGAACTCACTTAGTATCTTCGGCACAAGCTCAGATGCGGGAAAATCAACACTCAGCTTTGCTATAAACCTACCTTCTGCACCATCGCGGTATCAGGGTAGCTCCCTTTAAAGCACAAAATGTCTCCAACAATTCTCATGTAACGGATGATGGCGGCGAGATAGCAATTCCTCAGCACTTTGCAGCGCAAGCTATCGGACTCAGTACTACAACAGACATGAACCCTGTTTTGCTAAAGTCCGGCTCAAAAAACAGTGCGCATCTTATCATCAACGGTAAAAGCGTGGGCGAAAAAGATGTACATGCATATTACCGTGACATAAAAACACTTCAACCCATCGTAAAAGAGGCTTTTTTAAGACTTAAAGAAGAGTATGATTGCATCGTTGCCGAGGGAGCGGGGAGTCCAGTTGAGCTTAACCTCATGGACAAAGACCTCTCAAATATTTACGTAGCAAGTGAGTTTAACACAAAGATTATCCTGATTGCGGACATAGAGCGCGGTGGAGTTTTTGCCTCCATCTACGGTGTTTATAAACTATTGCCAAAAAAATTGCGCGACAATGTCATAGGCGTTATAGTCAATAAATTTCGAGGCGACATTACTCTTTTTGATGAGGGCAGAATCATTATAGAGAAGAAGTTCGGCATAAAAGCTTTGGGTGTTGTGCCTTATAAACCATTTAACCTCGGCTTTGAAGACAGCCAATCTATAATGAACTATGTGCAAGATACAAGCAGAGCAAAGATAAAAGTAGGCGTTATAAAACTCCAGCACATCAGCAACTTTACAGACTTTGAGCCGCTTGTTGCAGACAAAGAAGTTGCTCTCTCTTTTATCTCAAACACTGCAGAGGCATCTGCATGTGACTTGATTGTTCTTCCGGGGAGCAAAAGAGTAGTTGATGATTTGGCGTGGCTAAGAGAACGCGGATTTGAGAAGATTTTGACTTCAAAAAAACATAAGATTGTTGCCATCTGCGGCGGTTACGAGATGATGTTTGAGCGTATTTTAGACCCGGAGTGCGTGGAGTCTGAACTTCAAGAGGTCAAAGGCTTTGGACGAATAAAAAGCGATGTACTGTTTAGTAAAGAGAAGATCGTCAAAAAAGGGTGCTACTATCTTTTTGGAGATATGATAGAGGGCTATGAGATACATAACGGTGTCGCTAAAAAAAGAGTTGTAAAGAAGAAAAATCTCTACGCTACTTTTGTGCACGGCATCTTTGAGAGCGATGAGTTTAGATATAAACTATTCTCAAAGATTGACGAAAACTATGCAGGTTACAACTTCAAAGAGTACAAAGCAAAGGCAATAGAAGAGTTTGCCGAACATGTAGAGCAGCATGTGGATGTGGATTTTATAATAGACTTCTTGCATAACCTAGATCCTGAATCAAGTTCAGGATGACGGAAGTTCAGGATGACGGAAGTTCCTAAACATCGTCATTCCAAACTTGCGCCACAAGGGCATTTCCTTTGGTCATTTGGAATCTAATTTTTGGGTTATGCAAGAAGTCTAATAAATGCACTAAGCCTCTAGCCTTGCTTGCAGGTTTTTATGCAGAACTTGCAATAAAAGATAAAAATTGTCTTAATTAAAAAGAGTACTTAAAAAACAGTGAGAAGCTTAAAAGTTAAATAGGATAAAATTTGTCTGATTTAAAAATACTAGAGGGTAAGGCTCTCTTAACAAAGGACAGACAATGAAAACATTGATTTTACTAATCGGATTAACACTAGGTGCTCTTCAAGCTGACAACATCGTAACTTACGATACAAACAACGGTGGCAATACTGATAGCATCAAGACTAATCACCCTACTCAAGATCTTTACTAAGATTTGAGTTTACGCCTCATCCCACGCAGCGGATGAGGTTTTTCTTCTCTTTTACTTTTTAAACTTTTCAGCAACATCTTTTACGGCTGAACTAAGAGAATGCCAAGCAGCCTCTACATCATCTTTAAAATGTTCCCACTTCTCTTCACCTGCTTCATCAAGCTTTTTCAATTTTGCTTTTGTAGCATCAAACTTATCTTCAAGCTCTTCGATTCGCTTATTATATTTTATACTCATATCGGCTGCATAAATCTTGCTTCTTGCTTTGAACTCTAAGAGTTTAGCGTAAACCAACTCCAACTCTGCCTCTATTTTTTGCTTGTAAGCATTTTTCTTACTCATGATAAACCTTCTATTTTAAATAATTTATAACCATATGCAAAATCCATTCTATTCCAATTATTCTTAATATATCCATAGCCTCAACTCCCCTTGGTCTAACTTTAAATTTAGGATAAAATCACAAGATGAAAACAAAAAAAGCACTCTTTATCGGCGGCATTAAAAGCGGAAAATCGCTCAATGCGGAGATATACACACTTAAGCACTCTTTGCAAAAGCCCATATATCTGGCTACTACAGAGTTTATAGACGATGAGATGCAAAAACGCATAGAGGCTCACAAACTCCAAAGAGATGCTCAGTTTGAAACGCTTGAAGAGCCTCTGAAACTCTATGAACCAATCTCCAAACAAAAAAGTGCTGTTTTGGTTGAGTGCCTCAGCATGTGGATAAACAATATGCTCTATCACGGTTTTGGATTTGCGGAGATGAAAAAAGAGCTAGAAGCTGTTTTGGCGCTTGATAAAACGGTGGTTTTTGTTCTAAACGATGTCGGATGCGGGATTATCCCGGACAACGCTTTGGCACGTGAGTTTATAGATATCAGCGGGAAACTATCCCAGCTTATCGCATCTTCTTGCGACGAGGTTTACCATACCATAGCCGGCATCTCAACGAGAATAAAATGAGAGATATTTTTAAAGGTTTTGCCCTTGCCGTCTCCATGCTAACCACTCTTCCTTTTTTCAAGGTTCACAATTTTTACAAAGGGATAAACGGTTACGCCGTTATGTTTTACCCACTTGTCGGGTTTGTGCTTGGCGCTCTTTTATGGGGAGTCTATCTGCTTTTGGCTCCATACACCTCCTCTTTACATGCAGGCGTTATCATCTTTGCTCTTTGGATTTTGCTTACGGGCGCACTTCACCTTGACGGTTTTAGCGACACCGTGGACGGACTTTATGTTTGCAAAGAAAAAGCGTTAGAGGTTATGAAAGACGCTCATGTTGGCGGCATGGGGATGATAGTAAGCGGCACTTTTCTCATCTTAAAAGCCTCCTCTTTGGCGCATTTTGAGCTCTTCTATCTTCTGCCGCTTATTCTCATGCTCTCAAGGCTCAACGCTGTTTTGGCAATCTACTTCTATCCGTACATCACACAAGAGGGAATGGGGACTCTGGCAAAAGAGGAGTTTACGAAAACACAGCTGTTCGTAACGCTTTTCTACTCATTTTTGATAGTTCTGCTCTATAACAAACTGCTTCTTTTTGTTAGCGCTTTGTTAGTTTTGTTTGTTATAAAAAGCTTTTTTATTAAAAGATACGGCGGATTTAGTGGGGATGTTTACGGCTTCACTATTGAAGTGACGGAGCTGACTCTTTTAAACATCTTGCTCTTTGGCTTTTTTATATGAGAGTAACACTTCTTCGCCACTGCGAAGTTGATGAGAGATACAAGAACTGCTACAATGGACACAACGACATATGCTTGTCACAAAAAGGTAAGCTTCAGGCAAAAGAGGTTGCAAAAGAGCTTGACGAACTGGAGTTTGATGCGGTTTTCTGCTCTGATTTGAGACGTGCGCGAGAGACGCTTAAACACTCTTTGCATGCAAAAGATGCCATCTTCTCAGAGAGACTAAGAGAGAAGTCATGGGGAAAGCACGAAGGACTTAGTTTTGATGCAATAATTGCTCAAGGCGAGATGGAGTACAAAGATTTTTTACAGTGGATAGAAGCACTTGACGGCGAGCCGCACGAAGAGTACGAAAAAAGAGTAAAAGAGTTTTTTTTCGAGTTTTTGCCATCGCTTGAAAAAGAGAATATCTTGGTAGTGACCCATGCCGGAGTTATCAGAGTTTTGCTCTGCCTTGTAAACAACATAACGCTAGAGGAGGCTTTTGGCATAAAAGTTGAGAATGGTTCGTTAACCATACTTGAAGTATGCTAAAATAAACCAAGATTTAAGAACTGACCTTACGCACTTTTGTAAAAAAGTTCGTAAATACCTCTAATTTTCTCGA
>NZ_JACUTS010000148.1 GCF_014859695.1 Sulfurimonas sp.
AAATAATCTCGGTAATTTCTGGCTCACCTTGTGTAATATCCCAAATTATTCCAGTCACTGCATTTATCGCTTTATCGTAATAAATATACGGTCGCTTAAAATCTTTATCTGTTAATTTATCATACAGATATTGAAAAGCATCCTTTGAATATGGATATATATCTAGCAGTGAAGAATTTTCTTTTGATTTGATTTTAGGCATTTTCTCCCCTTATTACTTTAACTTCAAGCGAATTTGCCATTTTTTGATACAACCGTTCCGCAGCAACTTTTGAAAGGATTATGTCACTTTCTTTATCTTTTAGCAGAAGTTGACCATTTACATTTTGAAAACAATATTTTTTATTTTCAAATTCAATTTGTAAGTTAGGGTATTGTTCTGCGTTTTGTTTAAGTACATTCACAAAGTGATAAAACTTCCTTTTTGGTCCTTTTTTTTGAGTATTTTTTTTATTATACTCTTTAGTATTATATGAGTGAGTATTTATAGTGGTCGATTTTCTGACATCGGAAAAACCGTTATCAGTTTTTCCACAATCGGTACAAAGCTCCGATATATCCTCTTTTGATAGTCCCTCATCACCAAATATCCATAGATTTTTTGAGAATCTTCCTCTTTTCCGTGACTGTGTTCTATATAGATAGCCTGCTACTTCTAACTCTTTAATAGCATTGGCGATAGCCGTTCGTTTATCTGTACAAAATTCCTGTAAAAACTCCTCATAAAAGTTCCAATCATCTGAAAAATGAGCAATTACAAGACTTATACCTTTGGCTTTTAAGCTGATCTTTGCATCTCTTGCCAAAATATTACTGACTATTGTGAAATTTTTTCTTTTTTTCTTTAAATTTACTCTCATAGCTCAACTCCCACCACTTTATGCATTTCAAGCCACTTATCAACCTCTTGTCGATCATAGCGTATGAATTTGCCACCTATTTTATGAAATGGCAATCCTATTTTGCTTTTTAACATACGAGCTTTCGCTTGCCAGCTCTCAGAAAAGCCATATTCTTCCTGTAGCTCCTCTGGAGTCAGCCATCTTTTTTCAATATTTTGCATATTGACTCCTTTTGTTTAAAAAAGGTACCTTTTCTTGTGTTTAAATTCCAATTGGTTGATAAAAGTTTATATTGCAAGAAAATGATTTTTTAGAGGTTTTTTAGAAATAAATAGCTTTAAGCGCCCAGAACAATGGACTTTCTAAAAAAACATCAATAAAAAAATTTAAGTTCTATTTAATTTTAAATGATATTATTTAAGAAAATTTTATATGGATTACACTGTGCAAAACTACATAAATGCTTGGTTGAAAAATAAAAAAAATTATATTTATTACAATATAAAAGAAGAGCATAGCTACGAAAAATTTTATATACGCATGATTCAAATCTTTTTAGAATCCCTGATACATACAGACGATCATGATCCCGCACCATTTTATATTTTGACTAAAAGTAAAGAAAAAAAAGAAGCTTTTCTGAAAAAAGAAAGCTTCAAAAGAGGTAAAAATACTGGCAAATCTTTAAACCAACAATTCTATCGAACTATTCAAGAACTTGTTGATAAGGTTCATCTCCTAAATCACGGAAAATCTTTTACAAAACATGATAAAATTAATATGTTTTATAAGCACATTGGAAATTTCAAAGATGAAGTTTCCAAGCAAAAGAATTACTCTCAATATGATTACGGAGATTACCGTCACATAAATGGTGAACTATCTGAAATAGATGTTGAACAAATTGATGAGTTTTTAGATAAGATTTTTCAAGAGTTGAAGCGTCCTTTAAACTATCGAGAGACAACAAATTTAGAATATAAAGAGATTGAGGAGATAGCTCTCTATTACCCAGCTCAATATGCTCATAATATCTTCGATGACAAACACTACCTTTTTGAAATCAATCCATACAAATTTAAAAAAACAACTAGTGAACAAAAAATTCAACATTTTTTATTTCAGTATTTTAATATTGATTATCTTGCAAATAAAGAAATATTTCATAATGCTTATGAAGAGATGATGGACCTTCATCATGGTGTACTATATGACAGAGCAGTAGCATATTTTAATCCATATAAACTACTAGAACCATCTTATGAAGTTGATCTGTCTCCATTTACAGACTGGCTAGAGAGCAACAAGACAAAAAACTATACAGATGCTTTTTATACTTCCTTGCTTGAAACTTTAAACGAGATAACTTTTCATACAGTAAAAGCACAATTTGAAAGCTTATTAAATTCGTTTTTAATGAAGGAGTACAATTCAAAAAATATTTTGAAAAAAGACTTCGTAGAATTTCTATATTTAGAAAACAAAAAGAAGTTTAATAAGGCTGAAACTGAGTTTTCAGTTCTTGAAGAAAAAATGTTTAGCATATTGGGGAGAGCGTAAATCTAACTGTGTAAACCTAAAAAATTAAATTTATTTGATATAGT
>NZ_JACUTS010000149.1 GCF_014859695.1 Sulfurimonas sp.
CTGTTTTCATGCTTTAGATTAAGCAACTTTGATTCCTTGGTGCGTAAGGTCAGATACTCATATAAAAAAAATCTATGTTTGATTCATCAATTTGTAATAATTTTTCTTTAAGAAATTCTGCACTTTTTTCTCTTGTTTCATAATGTAAACTAAATGTTTTATTATCACTTTCTATTTTATCTGACAATATTTTTAAAATGATATAAATTGTTGTCAATCTCTGCTGCCCATCGATAACATCCCATTTTTGATTATCTTTTTTAACAACAATTGGCTGTAAACAATAGAATTCATCTTTGCTCTTATCTTTATTAACAAACTCCCAAATATCTTCTAACAACTCTACTACTTGTTGTTTTGTCCATCTATAACCTCTTTGATATGATGGAATAAAAAAACTTTCAGGCTTTTCTTCTTTATTGCGTAATAACTCATAAATAGATTTTAATTTTAATTTCTCACTCATCCCACACTCTCCTTTAATTTTCTCAAAACTTCCACCATCGCCAACGTATCAAGCTTGCAGTATTCTAGCAGAGCTTTTCTATACTGCTCTTTTGTTGCATCGTCCATTTTTGAGAGCTTTGCAAATGTCTGCATCGCTTCGCCGCCGTTGTGTACGAGTGACAGCTCTTTGTATGCCCTCTGCATCTCTGGCACGAGGGCTGGAAGTACATATTTTATGGAGTAGCTTCCTCTCATGCTAGGCACATAGTACTCTTTCTTTTGAAACGGTGTCATGAGGTCTCGTATGTTCTCATGAATGGCAAGAAGTTTTGGCGCAAACTCTTCAAACTGCTCTGCTAGTTTGCGTATCACCCCTTTTTCAAACCCCATGTTGTAAGCTAAAACCGTTACATCGGTTGGTATGTCCTCCACTAGTCTCTTTGCTAGTTCATATCGTGGGTCTTTGTCGTCATTTGCTAAAAATTCATAATGCTTCAAATCTCCGTTTTTCTCTTCTACATGTAGAGAGTATTGAAACGGTATCTGCATAAACGGGTTGATGCCCTTCCACTGCGGCACTGCTTGTTGAAATGTCTCAAAATCAAGATGATACAAAGGGTAACTTAAACCATCAACAAACTCTTTTATAGCCTCTTTGTTTATTATCTCTCTGTTCTGTAGTTCAGAGTTTATCTGTATCTGCTGCGAGATGGAAAAGTCTGCTATGTTTGTAATATCCGTAAAATTGACAATGCCCTGTTTGTAGAGAGAAAATTTGGTATCGGTTTTTAGCCTTGAGATGTCAAAAATGCTGTAACTCGGCACATGACCCCAACAGTAGCTCATCGCGTCGCACTCGTAAGGGCTTGTGCAATGCGTACCTATATCTATGTCGGGCATATTTTCGCTATCGCTTAGGTGTGTTTTAAAAAGCTTTAAGTAGTTTGGGATGTTATGTTGACGCTCTAGCACTTCGTCTGTAACATCTACAATGCTAAAAAGCTTCTCAACTTCAAGCTCATCACCTCTTACATATTTGTTGTTTATGTGGACTACATTTGCGCTCTTTAGAGTGTAGCCCAAACCATTTAAGACATAGTATTGGATAGAGACATCATCAAGATAGACATCTTTTACTTCCGTTGAGCTTTTGACCTCATATATCTCAAGCGTGCCGTCGCTGTTTATGTGAAGTATGTCAACCATTACGACTATATCGTCATACAAAAATGTCGCCTCGTAGATGTTTTCTACACCCTCTTCTATCCACTTTTTTGTTAGTGCCGTTTTTTCGTCAAAGCTTGTGTTCTCATAGGGTACTTCTTTGCCATCAGAAAAAAGTCCACATGCCAAAGCACCCACTTCATTTCCTGTTTCAAACATAGCCTCGGCAGAGCCATCGGGCGGAGTTAAAACATCTTTTTTGTACTTTTTAAGCCAAAGAGACTTAGTGCATTGAAGACCTCTTATGTAGAGTGATTTGGATAGTCTCATTTTGTTTTTATCTCCAAATAACCTTTTAAATCCTCGTCTATCATCTCCTGTATCCACTCAGGCTCTATGACTCTCATGTGCGGCAGCCAATACTTGATAATGGGAAGTATCTCCATCTCATGCGTTATTTTTATAACAAACTCCATAGTTCCGTCTTTGTGAAGAGACTCAATGGACTGTGTCGGAAGCGGTCTTCTTTGAAGGTACTTTGCGGCAATCTTGTTGGCATAAATCTTAACTTCAAACGGTTCTACATCCTTTTGGAACCATACGGAAACGGAATTTTCAAGCAGGTCTTCAAGCTTTGCGTCGGTGGAAAAAGCCGTATCGGTCGCTTTTACATTTGAGATGTTTTTTAGGTAGTACTTCTTAAGCACATCCTCTTGAAGTGCAACCAAATACCAAAATCCCTCAAAGTTTACAATTTGCGCATAGCGTTCAAACCGGCCACCAAACGCGCAGAGCATCCGGCCACCTCT
>NZ_JACUTS010000150.1 GCF_014859695.1 Sulfurimonas sp.
TCCAAGTTTAATTTCTTGATTAAGTGAAATTTTATTTTTCATCGGATTTACCTATTAATTTTGTGTTAATTTTAAATTGTAAGAAAAGTTTAAGAAGTTGAATTTAAAATTTTTGTAACTGTATGAAAAGCTTCTTTGTCTTTGTGGAGGTATGGTCGGAGTTTTGGCTCTATCTTCAAGATTCTGCACGCTTCTTTAAATTCGCTGCTCATGGGCGATTCATTCGTAATATAAGGGGCTATAAATACAAAATCCTTATCTTGGTTTACAACAAACTTTCTTCCGACAACCAAAGTTTTTTGACTTTTTAGGAGTTCTCGCTCATTTGCACTTAAGATGTAAAGTTTTGATTTTAGGTATTTGTCGATTACGAATATATCGGTTCTTTGGTTTTTGGAGCTTTTGAAGTATGCAAGTTCATTGATGCTTTTTATCTCTATCTCTTCAATAAGCTCTGCTCTGTCTTCATCGATGTAGTCAAAACTTTTTTTGATCCCGCTTAGATATTTTTCCAAAAGCGGCATAGAGTAGTTGTGTCTAAAGGAGTTTCTTTTTATATCCTCGTCAAGATTGCTCTCATCCTCAAAGTACTCTTTTTCGTTCGCATGCAGGTAGGCTAAGAGCTCTTTTTTGTCTAGATGCAAAAGAGGGCGCACAAGCTTGTAAAACTCTCTGTTTTGAATGCTCCGCATTCCCGCTATCTCTGCACATCCCGCACCTTTGCAAAACTGCATAAGCATCCACTCAAATCTGTCTCCCAGATGGTGTGCGGTCAAAAGATTTTCATAACCGTGCTCTTTGATAAGCTCTTCAAAAAAAGCGTAACGTATCTCTCTTGCTTTTGCTTCAAAGTTTTGCTCGATCTTAGGGGCCTTAAATATGTGGCATCTGAGATTGTGCGTTTGAGACAGCTCACGAGCATATGCCACCTCCTCTTTGCTCTGTTCTCTAATGCCGTAGTCAACGATTGCAATGTCAAAGGGGATGTTGTGCTTTAAGAGAAGAAAAAAGAGAGCGGTAGAGTCCGCTCCGCCAGAGAAGGCTAGGAGGTTCTTTTTATCTTTAAGGTTTAGAAGAGTTTTGTCTTTAAGCATTATCTACTGTTGCGGTTAGTATGTCCCCGACAATGTCGGTGATCTTGGCTCTGTAAATCTTGCCAAACTCAAGCTCTTCATCGCCGGTTCTGTCATTTACATAAATTTCTCCGTCAATCTCAGGCGCCCAGATAAGCTCTTTTGCGCTTAGCAGATACTCATGCTCATCGCTCTCGCCATCAATTACGATTTGAACCTCTTTGCCGATCTCGCCTTTGAGCGATTTTTCCATAACTTCAGCGGCAATTTCACCTAAGATCTCGGCTCTTTTGTTGATGATTTTTGCAGGAATCTTCTCGCTCATCTCATGAGCCGTAGTGGTCTCTTCATCGGAGTAAGCAAAAACATTTATGCGGTCAAAACCGAAATTTGCGGCAAACTTACACATCTCTTCAAACATCTCATCCGTCTCGCCAGGGTGTCCGACAATAAAGCTTGTACGCATAAATGAGTTAGGAAGTGACTTCATGTACTCTAAAAGCTCTAAAGTCTCTTTTTTACCGAAACCTCTCTTCATAATACGCAGCATATCGTTGTTTATATGTTGTATAGGCATATCGAAGTAGTTGTGGAAGATTTTGCTTTTTGCTATGTTTTTTAGAAGTGAAATCGTTGTTGTTGATGGGTAAAGGTAAAGGATTCTTGCACTCTTTACACCATCAATAAGCTCTATGCGTTGGATAAGCAGACTAAGTCCGTCTTTGACGTTCTGGTCTCGCAAATATGAGCTGCTGTCTTGAGAGATAAATGAAAAATCATAGTAGCCTTTTGCTACAAGACCCTCAACCTCTTTTGCAATCGAGTCGAGAGTTCTGGAGTTTAGTTTGCCTTTGAAAGAGGGAATTGCGCAGAAGCTGCATGCTTGGTTACACCCCTCGGAGAGTTTTATGTAAGCATGATAGGTTGAGCCTGTAACAACGCGCTCGGCACCGTCAATAAGATATACAGCCTCAGAAAATCTGCTTTTTTTCTCTCGCAACAACTCATCAATCTTGTCATAATCGCCCACACCAGTAAAGATGTCAACCTCAGGCATGTCTTTAGCCAACTCCTCTTTATATCTCTCGCTCAGACATCCCGCCATCACCAAAACAGAGTCCTCTTTTCGTGCATCATGAAGGTTAAGGACGGTATTTATCGACTCCTGTTTTGCAGCATCAATGAATCCGCAAGTGTTTACGATGATTACATCTGCATCTCCCTGATCATCGGTTAGTTCAAAGTTTTGAAGTTTGCCCATCATCACTTCGGTGTCGACTAGATTTTTTGTGCATCCAAGAGATACGATATGAAGTTTATTGCCCATTT
>NZ_JACUTS010000048.1 GCF_014859695.1 Sulfurimonas sp.
TACCAAAAAAAAGGTTTGCAGGTAGTCCTATAATAGCATCTAGTAAGTTCTGCTCGATTAGCTTTTGTCTGATTTTTCCTTCACTTGCCCCTCTAAAAAGTACACCATGAGGCAGTACTACTCCCATTCTTCCATGTTCATTTAAACTTTTAATCATATGAATAACAAAAGCATAGTCACCCTTGCTCTTTGGCGGTATAACATAATTATTAAATCTCATAAATGGGTCATTCTCAGCAAAATCAGCTCCCCATTTATCTAGACTAAACGGAGGGTTTGCAACCACTACATCAAATGTTTTAAGTAGATTGTCTTGTAAATGAAGAGGGTTTCGTATCGTATCTCCCCACTCAATTACTGCATCATTTATCTCATGCAAAAACATATTCATCTTACAAAGCGCATGAGTTTGTCCGTTTTTCTCTTGCCCATAAAGACGGAAGTTTTTACTTCCTATCTCTTTAGATGCCTTTATAAGAAGTGAACCCGAACCGCAAGTTGGGTCATAGATCATCTCTCCCTCTTTTGGCTCAACAAGTTTTGCTAAAAGCGTAGATACTTCGCTTGGAGTATAAAACTCTCCCCCTTTTTTCCCTGCATCACTTGCAAAGTGTGAGATAAGATATTCATAGCTATCGCCTATAACATCATTACCCTCTAACCTTGAAGGTCTTAGATCCAGTCTTGTGTCACTAAAATCTTCAATTAAATGTTTTAATATGGAGTTTCTCTCTTTTGTATCACCTAATTTGTTTCTGTTGTTAAAATCTATGCTTCTAAAAATACCATCTAGTTTATCTCTATTGTCCTCTTCGATTCTTTCTAGCACTTTGTTCATTATCTCGCCCAAATTTGGTGCTTCTTTATGCTTTATGAGATAATCAAATGTACAACTCTCATCAAGTCTGAATTTTTCTCTTTTTAGCTTTGCTTCGATTCTGTCTGTTTTATCGCCATACTCTTCTTTTAAAAGTTCAAGTTTCTCTTTATAAAAATCAGATAGATACTTCACAAATAGCATCGTAAGAACATAATCTTTATAATCACTTCCATCCATCGTACCTCTAAAGGTATCGCAAGCTTTCCATACTACATTGTTAATCGTGCTTTGAGTTGTTTTTTGCATTTAATTATTCTCCCTGTAATGCTAATGTTTCAAATATCTCTTTTGAATATTTTTGTTTTTGCTCTATAAGATTTTGTAAAAGCTCGTTTTCTTTATGAGCAAGGTTTATGTATTCTACTATTTTTTGTTGCTTATCTAGATTTATAAGCGGTATTTTTATCTCATTTACATCCGCGACTTTTATCATGGATATTGTTGTACCTGATAGCTCAGAAGAAAGTGCTTTTTTAACTGTGTTGCTATTTAGATAATGAGCTAAGAAATTTGGATTAAACCTACTATCATGAAGTTTGACACGAACAATCAAAGATGGATATATAAGATTTTCATACACTTTATCTATATATACCGCAAAGTTTGGTTCTCGAAGTCTTAGAAGAATATCACCTTGCTTTACTTGATAATCTTCTTTGATCTGCTCATTTGAGATAAACTCATCAGCAAAAGTATCATTATATATGGCATCTTCATTAAAAGACTTTAGAGAAACAACACGGCAATAAAATTTATTTTGTTCTCTTATATCAGCTTTTTTTCTGCTGAGAACCAATCCAGTTTTTACTTCTGCTATGTCACTTAGTTTTATTACCATAAAAGCACACCCTTAAAATTTTAATTTGTATTATAAATGAAATAATACATCTTAAGCAAAAGTATATCGTTTTAAAAAAAGAAAGTCAAATTATTATGTACTATTTATATAATAATACTTTTCAATATTTTAGGAAACTTTCCTTCAAAATAAAATCTGTAACTTTTTCTTACCATTTTTAAGAGCTAAATACTGTTAAAAAATCGCTACATCTCTTTATTGTCAACATTGTCAAATTACGCTAACTTTTCTAAAAACGCCTTTTTATTGGGCTTTTGCTTGTTAAAAAAAAGATACAAGCTTTTTAGTAGCTAAATTTATACACACAAAACCACACCTCTTTTTTTCAAGTAAATTCTATTTATTAAAAAATGTCTGAAGCGTTTGGCCATGCGACTACTAA
The DNA here is from genome assembly GCF_014859695.1 of Sulfurimonas sp. Taxonomy (GTDB): domain Bacteria; phylum Campylobacterota; class Campylobacteria; order Campylobacterales; family Sulfurimonadaceae; genus Sulfurimonas. Next base: position 2,122 of record NZ_JACUTS010000048.1, read on the forward strand.
CACGAGGAAATCAAATGAACAGAGACATCCAAGAACTTAAGGATCTAATTGTTTGTTTAGAACACATGATAGAAATGAATCACAAGGAAATACTTAAAAAAATTGATTCTTTATCTTGTAATGACAGATTGATAACAAAAGAGGAGGCTGCTGAAGTCATAAGCTGTGAAAAACAGATGATAAAGAAGCTTGAATACGAAGGTAGAATTACCAATTATGGGAGAGGAAGCTTTCTGCGCTACAGAAAGAGCGAATTATTAGATTTAAGGGAGGTACGTAATGGCTAATAGTAATAATATAGATATTTTAGAAGAGAGCTTTGTTTCTATAACAAAGCTCTCTTTAGCAACAGTCTTGCAACTCGACAAATGGTATGCTCGGCAAAATCATCTCGTAAAAATTGATATTTTTAAAGAGCAAAAGAACCAGTTTTTCAAATATGCAAAGCTTGTTGAAGATCAGGAGATAGTTCCTTTGGTTGCCTTTTATATGGCAATCAAACATTATTACGACTTGGAGTCACGGCTTAAGAAAAAGAACAAAAGCTTAAGTCTAAAAGAGCTGGAAAAATCTTCAGATTTTTCAGTAAAACAGTTTAAAAAGGTTAAAGCTAAAGTAAAAAGAGAAAAGCTGCTCAACCTATGGTCAGTAGTAATTAAACTCAAAAACCAAGATTTTAGCTTTCGGGAAATTTCAAAATATCTCAAATACAAACACAGATTCGAAGTTTCTCACACTTACATAGCTCACGTATGGAAGGAGGTAGAAAATGGAAATTGAATATAAAGATATTATTATCTATATGCTCATATTTGTTTTTACTATGGTTGGTTCAATTTATTTTTTGGATGCAATCTCGAATCATATATTTGAAAAATATGCTTCCAAATTTAATGAGCAGATTGAACTTTATAAAAAATATTCCGAAAAAGTATTAAACGCTAAAATTGAAGCAATCAATATTCAGCCAATGGTTCAGGTTGAAATTATCGAAAATTTTAAGCATATCGATGATGAAATGCAAGCAATCAACGCTCGAATAAATAGCTTAAATAGAATATGCGAAATAAGAGAGCAGCTCGAAAACGAGATAGTAAAACTAAAAAATATTTTAAAACGAAAGGAGAAAAAATCATGAGAAGAGCATGGCTTTACGAAGAACATCGTTCGCTATTTGAAAACATAACAGGCTCAAAATTAACAAAGGAGGAGTCGGAGTTTCTAAAAAGCTACTTTAATCCGCTTGATAATCTATCCAAAGGCAAACATCTATACTATTTGTCTGTTTATCGCTTGAAGCGTTTTTACCCTCGTTCTTTAGTCTACTTGATGATTAAAAAAACTTTGAAAAATGATTTTGCGAGTGAGAATCTAGATTCACTTGTTTTAGTGCATGATCATTTTGCTAAGCATATGCTCAATGAAGTGGTAAAGGCATTCTGCAAATTATCAGTTTAAAGTATTTCTTTGGTGGCTCCTTAAAAGGGTGTCACCTCTAAATCAAAGAATCTTTGTCATAGTTATTGCAAAAATTTGTAAACTCTTTTGTAAACTAACGTAAACTCCTCTGTAAAATCAATTTTTTACTTTTGTAAATTCAGTACTCGCATATCTCCGTGCAGTAAACCTTTTTAGATATTTGGCAAAAAAATAGGAAACGGGTGAAAAAAAATTTGAGCCAAACTTTTTTTCTTTCACACGTAAATACTTTACAAAATAATTGTTACACTTATTTTTTTAAAAACCCTTGTTCACAAAACAAGCATTGTTTAGCCCAATGTCTAAGGCTAAGTTGTATCGAGATGTTTACCGGTGTCTTTTTGATAGAACCAATCAAAACCGTGAAGCGCTTATAAGCGCAAAGTTACCAGTTCTTTTCAAAGCTGTGAAGCCAAAAAAGCCAGGATTTAACCTGTAAAAATAAAATAGTGTTTGGGCTATCTCCTCCAAATATTTGTTTGAAGCTTTCAAAGAAAAACAAAAAGCAGATGAACTCAACGCATACCTGTATATAGAGACAGGAAAACTTTTAATCTAATTCAAAAAAAGGATCTTTATGAGAGGAAGTGTTTACTACCAAAGTGCTGAACTTGCAAAGGCAATATTTGTAGCAGGTGCAAAAAAGAAAGATCGAATTGATCCTACACATTCTCATTATCAAGCCGTAGCCTCTTATAAAACAATGGAGACCTATCGCAGTGTTTGGAACAATTTTTTTGACTATCTTGCAGAACACTTTAAACTTAAAAACTGTGAACTTATCACAGCAGAACATGTACAGGCATACATAGAGTACAAAATTGAATATTACCCTTCAAAACAGTATCTTGAAAAGATTACAGCTGCTCTTGGAAAGCTGGAGACAGCATTTAATAAATATTCAAATACCAAATATTCAAATAATCCAATAAGTTATGATTTTAGAATTAGACAAGATATTCTCGATCAGGCAAGAGACCTTAAATTAGTCGCCAATAATTATAAAAACCGTGTCTATCAAAACCCGCAGGAAATAATTGGCAATTTATCTACCTTAGAGCATAAACTAGCAGTTACTATCCAGCTAGAAGGTGGAGCAAGAAGTGAAGGTGTGACTTTGATAAGAAAAGAGCAACTTAAAGGATATAAAACAGATGAGATCTCAAACAAACAAGTGGGTGTCATTGAAACAAAAGAAAAAGGTGGAAAAGTTGGAGATGTCTTGCTCTCGCCAAAAATATACAAGCAACTTGAAGATTATTTTATACATTCCAAAACAACTGTTTTTAAAATTCGATACCAAGACTATGTTGATGATATAAGAGAGACATGTAAAAAGCTCAATATAGACCCAAAAGGTTCGCACGGCTTTCGATGGACATTCGCTCAAAACAGAGTCCGAGAATATCAAAAACATGGCTATTCATATGAACAAGCTCTACAAGGTGTAAGTTGGGAGATGAAGCATTTTAGAGCAAGTATTACGGAGCATTATCTAGGTGGATAAAGTAATCCTGTCATTTTTTATTAAAGTTTAAAAAAATATTAACCCCATCCCTAAAAACAAGCCTCCCAAATTTATCTTTGGTGATATCCCAGCCACAGAGTCTTTGATAAATATCTGTCTGGATTGTTCTCTTAGAAACGTTAAACTCCTCTGCCAAAGATGAGATAGTCGGTCTTTCGTCTTTAGTGAGCATAGTGAGTATGGAGATAAGTCTAAAGAGTGCTTTGTCATATGATTTTTGTGCCATAGTAAAACTCCTTTCATTATGCAGCGTTACTTAAAAGCGGCAGTGCTTGAGTAATACTCACCAAAAGTTCTATTGTGAGTACAAAGATTGTATATCTGTATTCTTTTGTTAAGTGTCTTGCTTTTCTCATCTCTTGCTCCTTTTATCCTATATTAGTATTCATATGACAAATTATATACTAATATGCAGATTATGTCAAGAACTAAGTTGCTATATTAGTATTTTATATGGTAAAATTATCCAAATATAGTACAAAAAGGTGTTTTATGACAAAAGAGCAATTTATTCTAAGGTTAAAAGAGCTTGAAATCTCAAAACAATATTTCTCCGAAATATGCAGAGTTCCCTATTCAACAATCAACAATTGGGGAGTAAAGAGAGAAGGCAAGCCTTTAGTAATCCCAAACTGGGTAGAACCGTTTCTGGACTACTACGAAAAAGCAAAAAAGCTTGAGTATGTTATGACTGAGATCTGCCAAAAGATAGAGAGTGTAAAAAAGTAGTCCACACTCTCTTTTAAAACCTCAATTCATTTAAACATATTCTGCCCCCTCTAAAACGCAACCACGCTTTCACACGCATTTCTTATACTTTTTATAAAAATAAAAGAAGGCGATGGCGTGGCTCTTGAAATCTTTAAACTCTCAATCATCCTTGGTTTTACATTGGTGCTGCTGCACTTCTCGGCTTTAAAAAAGAATCAAAAACCATCACTACGGACGATACCCTTTATCTTTATGGGCTCCTTTGTATTTGTAACCATACTCTCCTATCTCTTTGCGCTCTATGACAACAGTGCCGTTAAAGAGAAAAGAAGAGCGTTTTATGACGAGAACTCTTTTATCTGTGAAACCGGAGCGTTTAAAAAGAAGGAGCACTATCTTGTCTCTATAAAAGAGGGATGGAGTGTTTATGAGGATAGCTATTTTAAAAAAGAGGATCTGCTTTTAGAAATAATAAACTGCGAGCAAAAGAGGTAATGGGTAGATGTTTTCATTTTTTTGTTTTGAGAACTATTTTCAAGCCATTGATGAAGATGTTATAAAAGAGGTAACTTGGGGAAGCGGCAACTATAGAGAAAAAGCATTGCTGCTTTGGGATCTGGAGAATATCCCTTACAGCCATCTTCCAAAAATAAAAAACTCACTCAAGTTCGCACCAGAGCGTTCATTTATCATAACTACCAACCCTATAAAACACTCTAAACTAAAATCGATGCATAGAGAAGGGTTTGAAGTTTTAAGGGCGCATAAGAGCGATAGCGACACGAAGATAAAGAGTGTCTACAGAATCCTCAAAGAGTATGATGAGTTTATATTTATCTCCTCTGACAGCGACTTTGTGGATATTGGCAAAAAGATACTCTCTGAGCGTAAAAAACTTACTTGGATCATGCAAGACGCCAATAAAAAACGCATAGCCATGAAGATGAACCTATGTGATAAAAATCTAAAACTTATCACACTTAGCAGGTTTGAGCTTTAAAAATAAAAAGAGCGAAACAACGCCCGCACTCCAATATCTTACAATTACACTATATCAAAGAAGCAAGGAGAGCCAATGTCAAAAATACTCTACAGCAATGTAAACATCTTAATAGATGAGCACAACAGAGAGATACTTGTAAATCCTACAGGTGAGCGTTTTTACCATATAGGGCATAAAGAGATGCATAGTGTTTTTTTCGATGCAACGCTCTCCTTGGATGAGAATGGCATCTATACCATAGAGGGGAGACAGACAATCTACAACGAACACAGCGCCATGGGGAGTGATTATGAAAAGCTTCTCTGCAAGCACCCACAAGAGCTAATAAAGAAAAGCTCACTCTTCTGGCTCTTTGGAACATATACGGTTTCGGGAGTGCATAAAAGAGAAGTGCACTCTAGATATATCTGTAGATACAAGGAGTACTGCATCATCCAAAGAGAGAAGGTTATCTCTCATGAGTTTGCTCGAGATAAAAGTGAGTTAAAAAATGATGCCTAAGCAGCTCCAAACAGTGCTTCTTGTATTTAGCGCTTTGATGTTTTTAAAAACGCTTCTATACAAGAGACTATAAAAAATCAAAAAGGTGTAAGAGTGAAAAAAATAGCAGAAAATATAGTTGTAGCAGCAGTAGTAATAGGAGTTGTTCTTCTTATGCTATTAGCGTTTTTTAAAGTGTTCGGATACATCTTAGAGCTAGATAATGACGATAAGAAAAAGGCTTTTTTGCAGAGCAATCAAGAGTTTATATGTAGAGACGGTCATGATAGTTTTTTGGTAAGCAAAAAAAACGGTTGGAGCATAGAAAAAGATGAGTTTGTCAAAGAAGACAAGATAGTTTCCATATCTAGGTGTAATGAAAGAGAATAGCAATGGTTTTAAATCAAGATACACTGATACTTATAAGAGAGTTTTTTCCGCCTTCAAATGAGCCGCCGCTGCTTCTCTATCTAGGGATCGGTATATTTATAGGTGTAGTAGTCGTAATAGTAAAGTATGAGCGATACCGCAAGATTAGAGAGCTTTTTATGAAGCTGTTTTAACAAAGGAGACAAAGAGATGAAGCGTTTTTTAGAGAGTTTGGTGATCATAGTTATCGTTGGAAGCATATTTATGGGAATCGCATATCTGCTAAAACTAGGCATTAATTATATGAACTCATTCGATATGGATGAAAAAATAGAGGCATTTGCAAATCAAAAGACGCTCCTTTGCTCAACCGGCATTGCCAATAACCAAAAGATGCTTGTGAGTAAAAACAGCAACTGGGAGATCTATAAAAAGGAGTACTTTAAAAGAGATGATATGCTCTTAGAGATTAGACTTTGCAGAGTAGAGGATGAGAGCGAGTAGAGGTTAATATAGTTGTCGTAATATTTTTTACTTCGGTATCAAATCATGTAAAGAGACATCTAAAACACGGGAAATTTTTAAAAGCTGCTCTAGACTAAAATGTTTGTCGTATTTATAAAGCTCGGCTTTTGCAATGTGTCCAACAGAGTTATGACCTATAGCTAGTGCTAACTGCATTTGAGAAATCTTTTTTTCTTTTCTTGCATTTTTGACATTTTTCCCAATATTTCGATAGAAATTTTCTAGTTCTGCTGGAGTCAAATCATTCAAAATATGCATAATGTCCTATAGGTAAAGTATGTATAAGTTTATAGTTGTTAGAATTGTTTTGAAATGTTCTATAGAACATTAAAGGTATTTTTTTTGTAGACTTGCAGTAAAAAAATAAATAGGAATCTAAAATGGCACTTTCAGAAGAAGATAAATTGTGGATTGAGAAAAAAAGAAGAGATATTGAAAGAGAAGAGCGAGAGCTAAAAAGAAGAGGCATTATTCCTTATACAGAAGATGAGCTTGAAGAGATTAATGCTAAAAAAGCAGAAATGCGTGAACAAGCTGAACTTAATGCGGAAGCTATTAAGACGGAGTTAATTTCGATTAGCCACTCCCTCAATCCTGCATTCAAATTAATTTTAAAAAAATAGCTATATATAAGTGGAGGATTTAAATGTTCAAAGTATTAATTTTAAGTATCTTATTATCAATAGGTTTGCTTGCAAATGATTATAACACCGCTATGCAAGCGCTAAATAATAAAGAGTATAAAAAAGCTATGTCAATATTCAATGAGTTGTCCGACAAAGGTGATACCCAAGCACAAACAGAGTTAGGTCGCATTTATGCAAATGGATTGGGTGTTAAGAAGGATATGCTTAATGCCAAAAATTATTGGGAAAAAGCAGCTTTAAAAGATGATGTCAATGCATTATATTATCTAGGATTGATGTACTATAATGGCGAAGGAGCAACACAAGACTATAGAAAGTCATTGGATTATTGGAAAAGAGCAGCTAAACAAAACGATGGGGAATCAGCGTTTAGTGTTGGATATCTATATGAATACGGTCAGGGAGTTGAACAAGATTATAATAAAGCTATCAAATATTATAAAAGTGGATCTAAAGATGGTAATGCGAATGCGTCAAATTCGATGGGAATACTTTATGAGAAAGGAAAAGGTGTACCAGTCGATGGGAAAAGTGCTTTAAAATGGTATCAAAAGGCTGCCGAACAAGGTTCGGCAATAGCAATGCGCAATATAGGTTCACTCTATTATAATGGCACTGCTGGCATCAAACAAGATTATAAAAAGAGCTATTCTTGGATGAAAAAGGCAGCCGATAAGGGTGATGATACGGCGCAAACTACATTGGGTGAAATAAGCTATCAAGGCTTCCTTGGGAAGGTCGATTATTTAGAGGCTAAAAAGTGGTTTGAAAAAGCGGCAGAAAAAAATAATGCTTCTGCTCAATTCCGATTGGGTGGAATGTACGGATCGGGCAAAGGTGTGCAACAAGATACGAATAAAGCTATGTCTCTTTTAATGCAATCAGCAAGTCAAGGTTTTGTTAATGCAGAAGTTGCATTGGGGATACTTTATGAAGAAACAGGTGATATAAAGAATGCACAATTTTGGTACAAAAAAGCTATTGCTCAAGGGAGTGTTGTTGCACAAAACAATTTAAAAAATATGTCTACAGTTTCTGTAAATCCAGCGCCATTTGGACTGAAAATAGACGAAGCTACTTATTCGGAAAGCATAAAAAAATACCCTTTATATGAAGATGCGGGGATTAACAAATATAGTAATGGAAAGATGATCTTTATAAAGGTTGATCAGCTTCATTTTGATGGGCTCAAAGAAGCGAAACTGATTTTCTCACAAAGCGAAAAGCTTCAAGGGGTACTTCTTACACTTCCAAAAGAAAAATTTGATGATTTGTATTCATCTTTGTCCCACAAATATACATTAGTGGATAAAAACATTCCTTTCGTTGGAGACAAATACGCAAAATTTGTAGAGGGCAATACAATTATCGAACTCAAAGCTCTGCATATTGGATTTCAAACGACATTACAATACATTGATAAAAAACTTATGTCGGAATTCACGACAACAACGAATAATGAAAAAATGCTGAAGAAAAAACAGGAAGAATCTCAGCTTTAAAATGAACTTGACAATCTCTCAACTAGCCATCCACTTCGAGGGACGACTTGATGAAGCTTTAGATTTATGATACAATTTTAGGAATTATCCGATGTTGACATAGAATATTGAACACTACAACACTACCGGCAAAGTTTGTAGTACACTATTTTTCACTTATCAATCCGGGAGCTATTATATTTGACAACTTATCGTCAAGGCTACTATTGGCCAATAGTTTTTTTCTCTTGCGTATTTATCTGCCTTTATAGAATCGATTGTAATATCTCTCATTAAGCACTTTAACGGTGAGATGCTGGCTCCGCCCGCTTCAAGTGCTATTATCCTTATAGAGCTAATTGCACCATTGATTTTTTGAGTGAAAAACCTAACTATCTTCGTGTGATTTTTAACTGTTCTAAGTGCTATTTTTGCTTGTTTTGCGATGCTTAAGTAGGTTAATTTTATCTTTTGTCTTAAAAGAGATTCTATGGCGGCTTTTATTTTTGACGCTGTTTTAAGGCGTTTGATATCCGCTGTTCTTGCAGCAGATCTTCTTTGTCTCTTTTTTACTTCTGTTTTGAATTTTTTCGGAGAAAGATTTTTTATCTTTTTGAACTTCATCGCACTTGGTTTGCCTTTGGCGGAGACTTTGAAGTTTTTTGCGTTCTCTTCACAAAAGTGCAACACACTTTTGATAATAGACTTTGGATTTATCGGCTCATCAAATTGTTCATTGAGAAATTCCGCTCTTTTTTCAAGTTTCTCTTGTAGATTTTTATATTTTGCAATTGTATAGCCATAGTGTCTTAACTCGTTAAAAAGGTCTATATGTCTGCTACCTGTGCTTTCATATTCGTTATTTTTATCATTTTCTACGATATATTTGCTATCTCTTATAATATAGTTCTTAAAATCCGCCAGGTCATATGCTAGATCATTATAGGTAACCCTATATAGCTCTTCGTTGAGGAAATTCTTAGTCTGGTGATTTTGGTAAGCTTTATCCGCACCTATAAGTATCTTAATGCTATTTACAATATCTTTATAGTATTTGATGGCTTTTTTATTTTTCTTGCTTACCGGCACATTAAGAAGCCAAACAAGATGAGCTTTGTTATTATGTCTATTTAGAGTTTGTATCGTAGGACATGGTAGTCCGACGGCATTCCATTCCGTCAAGAGCTCTTCGTCGTCGATATCCATCATTATTGCGTTGTAGTGTGTGTCTGTGTTGAGTTGTATTTGATTATATTTTTTGGGATTTTTCTTGAGGTATTTTATAGGCAGGATATTTATCCATCCATGAGTATGGTAAAGTCTTATCTTACTGAAGCGCTTGAGGGTACGGTTTAGTTCGTCTTTTTTTATAAAATCTTTCATTTTTTAATATTGATCTTGATGTTGAATTAATGAAAGACACTAAGAGAGAATAAAGCTTTTATGCTATAAAGTTTTAATCTTCTTTTGATAGAGAGAGAAAACTTCGTGGTTGATGCTCTCTCGGCGTATCTAACTTTATCAAACCCCTTAAATTCTGAGATTTAATATAAGTCAAATTTTAGACGAGTTCAAGCCAAAATACCATAAGAGCATAATTTGCATTTTTACATATGTGGAGTTATATGGCGTAATATAGAATAATGAAAATTTGATTTTGTGAAGATTTTTGCTTAAAGTTTTTGATTAGTTTGAAAAAGAATTTAATTTTAAGAAGTTATAAAACAGTACCCTAGACCGTACCCGCTTTAGTTGTTTTTGAAGATTTTGACTTTTTGAAAAGTCTTTGAAGTTCCCTGTTTTAGGGCAATGGTGCGGATGAGAGGACTTGAACCTCCACACCTTACGGCACCAGATCCTAAGTCTGGCGTGTATACCAATTTCACCACATCCGCATGTAGATAAGTGTTTTATGTCTCTTCAGACATTGATTGAAAAGTGGTGCGCCCTACACGATTCGAACGTGTGACCGATGCCTTAGAAGGGCATTGCTCTATCCAGCTGAGCTAAGAGCGCATTCATTATAAAAATGGTGCGCCCGATAGGATTCGAACCTATAACCGTCGGATCCGAAGTCCGAAACTCTATCCAGTTGAGCCACGAACGCCACAATAATTATTATTTTTATTAAGTTTTTTATATTTTAATTTATGGGGTGGGATGCGGGGCTCGAACCCGTGACCCCCGGCACCACAAACCAGTGCTCTAACCAACTGAGCTAATCCCACCATACTGTTAACATTAAAATATAAAAAGTGGTCGGGGTGAAAGGACTCGAACCTTCGGCCCCCTGGTCCCAAACCAGGTACTCTAACCATACTGAGCTACACCCCGACTTACAACATTAAAACAACTCGGGAGCTGATTAATGAGGCGAAATTATAGTCAATAACGATTAAAATGTCAATAGTTTTTTCGCATATTTATAAACTTTGTGCAAAGTGGTACAAAAAGAGATTAAGATTAGTTTGTTACAATACAAAATTACGGTTTTAAAGGGTTAATTTTGGGTGAAGTATTTAGTAGTATCAACTCCTTTTTAGAAACGGTTCTCTTCTTTGATATTTTGTTTGGAACCGTAGATGGAGTAAATTTACCATTTTTAGTGATTTGGCTTATCTCCGGCGGCGTTTACCTTACTTTTTTAACAAGATTTATAAATTTGAGGATGCTTAGGCACTCATTTGACATTATTAGGGGCAGATACAGGACTATTGATGATGTAGGGCAAATCTCATCTTTTGGAGCTCTTACCACAGCACTGAGCGCAACGGTCGGGCTTGGTAATATTGCAGGCGTTGCTCTTGCCATCGCAATCGGAGGTCCGGGAGCTACTTTTTGGATGATTGTTGCCGGTTTTTTGGGAATGAGCCTAAAGTTTACAGAAGTAACACTTTCACTTCAATATAGAGAATTTTTAAAAGACGGCACCGTTATGGGCGGTGCAATGGAGTACCTCTCAAAAGGTTTGGCAAAAAAGGGTTATGCAAAATTTGGTAAAGTTTTGGCGGTGGTTTTTGCCGTATTTATGATTGGAGGAGCGATAGGCGGGGGGAATACTTTTCAGGTTTCACAAGCTCTTAGCGCCATCTCTCAAGAAGTACCGTTTTTTCAAGAGTTTCCTATAGTATTTGGAATTATAATCGCATCTTTGGTGGGCTTTGTCATTATCGGCGGTGTTACCAGAATCGCCAAAATTACCGAAACTCTCGTGCCTTTCATGGCTATTATATACATCTCGGCATCTCTATGGATTTTAGGAGTTCATTTTGAGAAGATAGACGATGCCATTAGCATTATATTTACGGAGGCCTTTTCAACGAGTGCTATTTACGGCGGTGTTATCGGCTCTCTTATACAGGGGTTTCAAAGAGCGGTTTTCTCAAGCGAAGCAGGGATCGGCTCCTCTCCTGTTGCTCATGCCCCCGTAAAGACAAAGTACCCGGTAAGACAAGGGCTTGTTGCTCTTTATGAACCTTTTATAGACACTATAGTCATCTGTACCATGACAGCACTTGTGATAGTCATAACAGGTGTTTATGCGCATGATGGAGCTTATGCGGCTCTTATTGAAGCAAAGCAGGGTGCAGCTCTTACGAGTGCGGCTTATGGAACCGTTATTGACTGGTTCCCCGCAATTCTCTCTGTAAGCATTACTCTTTTTGCTTTTTCTACCATGATCTCTTGGTCATACTACGGTGAGAGAGCATGGGTCTATCTTTTTGGCCCAAAACTCTCCATCATTTATAAAATTATGTTTTTATCTTTAACTATCGTTGGAACTGTTGTAAGCACCGGATTGCTGGTGGATTTCAGCTTTATGCTTCTTCTTGCAATGGCGCTTCCAAACATCTTGGGACTTTTTATCCTCGGTGGCGATGTCAAAAAGCAGCTTGACATTTATCTTAGGAAACTAAAAAGCGGTGAGCTTGATGATGAGGCGATTAGATGAGTGAAATCAAAAAGAAGTGCCTAGAGTTTTTAGCACAGAACAATATCAATCCTGACTCTGAGATTGACTTTGATGTAAACGGCGAGGTTCATACGCTCTCATTTAGATATATAATGGACGCTTTTATGATGGCTTCTGATGAGTCGCAATTAG
>NZ_JACUTS010000151.1 GCF_014859695.1 Sulfurimonas sp.
GGATTGGATGGCTTTGCTCAGGTCTATGTTGTCTTTACAGATTTGATGAAGATCATTTGACAGCAGATCTAATTTTTCATCTACAATGTTCCAGACTTCACTTTCATCTATGCCAAAATAGCCATGCGATATGGCATTTCTAAAATTAACAACTTTTCTAAAGTAAGGCGGTGCTGATTTTAAAAATTTTTCATCATTCAAAAGAGTATTGAGCGCTTCTCCTGTGAGTTCAAGCTCTCTTATCGTAGCATCCCAGTGCAAGCTGCTATAGCGCAAGTCCTCACCGTCTTGAAGGTTTTTGTATATAGCTTGATCTTGTGAATCGCGACAAACACATCAACTATAAAAAGCTCATTATCTCTGTGTTTTTTGTTAAACATAGATAATCTCTTTTTCTATTTTTTGTTTATAGAACTCCCTGAAACTGTCTATGTAGCCTAAGTCAACAGGTTTTTTGAAATAATTTTCCAGATACTCTTTGAGATCTTCTCTAAGAAAAAAATCCTTTTTGTCGGTATCTATCACTATGTCTATATCGCTTGCGTCTGTTGCAAGATCTTTGGCATAACTGCCAAAAAGACCTATCCTTTTAACGCCATACTTTTCTAAAAATTCTTGCTTGTTGTTTTTCAAAAAATTTAGTATAAAAGACTTAGTCATTGGAAGCAAAACTTTCTAATAATTCCAGTTCTTGTTGCGTTCTCATTTGTAATTCTCCCGCCTAAATGCTTGTTTTATGAACTATCATTATAGCACAGGAGGGGTGGATGGGAAAGATTCCCAATCAAGTTGGGAATGACGAACGTAGGAGTTGAGTATGACGGAGGTGGTCAAATGACGAAACTTCTCGTCATCCTCGGGCTTGTCTCTTTCCGTCATCCTCGGGCTCGACCCGGGGATCTGAAGTGCGGGAGAGATCCCCACTGCAGTTAATAAACAAACCCAAAAAGCCATAGCGGGATTTTATTGCCGCTGCCTATCGCTATGTCATCAGACACGATGAAACTATTTGGCACGTCTTTGATACCCTCAAGGGGCACCGAGGTTTGCCTATATCCTTTCTTCTTGCCACCTACTTCTACGGTATATTTTTTATCTATAAGAAAATCACCTTGCTTTGAAATATTGAGTTTATATTTGTGGCTTACTTGATTTGCAAAGAATGTCTCCCTTACCGTTCCCGCATCACAACTTCCACAGTATGCAAACAAAAGATTTGTATTGTTTAGGTATATTTTGGCAGCTTTTTGTACTTTTTTAAGCCCATCAACATTTTCATCCACCAAAAGCAGCATTTGCCCATCATTCAAAAACGATAGATAATCATAGAGTTTGACCCTGCTTATTTCAGCAAGTGCTGCTATTTTTGTATAGTTTACTTCAAATGGCTTACTTTCACATATCACTTCAAGAAGCTTTTTGAGTTTATAGGTGTATTTTTGCTCTATCAGTCCAAGCGATGTCAAATCCAAATCAATCGTGAGATTTATTGTGTTGAGCAAGTTTTGATAATACGATGTTTGTTTGTCAAAATAAAATGGATAATAACCCACTTCTATGTACTCTTTGAACTCCTTTAGGATATCGATATTACCTATTGCTAAGCTTTTTACAATCTCGCTATGGTTTTGAAAAATATCTTTTATATCCCATACGCTTAATGCTAGTTTATGTTTGAACTCCAAATACTCCCTAAAAGAAAAACCATTAAGATTATAAAGAGTAACCCGCCTGCTCAAGTCACTTTTTGCGTTTAAATTAGAAGTCGCACTACTGCTTGTAAAGATCACTTTTAGTTCAAACAGATCATAAATAGTCTTGAGATAAGCACTAAAATCTTCATAGCGATGCACTTCATCCAAGAGCAGATATTCTCCTCCATCACTTACATACTCTTCGACCAAATCAATCAAATCAACCCCACTCAAAAAAGGATAATCAAGTGAAATATAAAGTGCTTTTTTGTTTTGAAGCTCTAGCTCTTGAAGGTATTGAAAAAGTATGGTTGTTTTGCCTACGCCTCTTGCCCCAAAGAGTCCTACCATCTTGTCATTGAAGTCTATCGTGCTGTAAATATATCGTTTATACTCAATTTTAAAAGATTTTTTGAGTCTATCCTGGTATTTTCTAACGTTCTTTAGCATTTAAAAGCCTCTCTGATAATAGTGTAAACGTTTATAGTCATTTACAATACTAACTGGCTTTAACTTTGTAAATGCTTATATACATTTACATTTAGGATAGGCTTTTGAGCAACAAGTGAAACTCCGCTAGTGAGATCAATATGTTCTATCTTTTTGGCGTTCGTGGATGGGTTGATGAGTGCGCTTCGCTTAGGGGAGAAGGTGGAGCCAGTTCCTCGTCATCCTCGGGC
>NZ_JACUTS010000152.1 GCF_014859695.1 Sulfurimonas sp.
TCAATTCAATGCTTTTTTGTAACTATTTTATGGTATCATTTTAGCATGAGTAAGAAAGATAAACTATTAAGCAGATTTTTAAAAGTGCCCCCAAATAAGGATTTAACATTTGACGAACTTCAAACTCTGCTTATCAGTCTTGGTTATGACAGGATAGAAGGTAGCGGCTCTGCCGTAAAGTTTTACAACAAAGAGAAAGACAATCTCATAAACTTGCATAAACCGCACCCTAGCAACATCTTAAAAATCTATCTTGTAAAACAGATCCAAACCAAGCTAAAGGAGATAATATAATGGCAAATACAATCGAATATAAAGGCTATATCGGTTCAATAGAGTATTCTAGTGATGACAAACTCTTTTTTGGAAAAGTAGAGCTTATCGATGATTTGGTAACCTTTGAAGCAGATAGCGCAAGTGAACTAGAGACAAACTTTCATAATGCTGTCGATGAGTATCTGCAAACATGTAAAGAGTTAGGAAGAAAGCCGCAAAAGACTTATAAAGGTGTATTTAATGTCAGAATCGACCCCAAGTTACATCAAAAAATACATCAAGAAGCACTTAAAGCAGGCGTTTCTTTGAATGCCTTTATTCAAAATTTATTGAAAACAAAAATCCATTCTGCATAAAATATAAACTTGCTGTGCCGTTGCAGTAAGTTCTCTAACTTTCACTTATCCCTTTTGCACAGACATACCCGCTGCTAAACGCCCATTGAAAATTGTATCCGCCAAGCTCACCCGTTACATCAACGACTTCACCAATAAAAAAGAGTCCTTTTACATCCAGTGCTTCCATACTGTATGGATTTAGCTCCTCACTCAAGACTCCGCCGCGGCACACTTCAGCTTTTGAAAAACCGAAATTTCCTGCAGGTGCGAACTCATAATCGTGAATACGCACTAACTTCTCTTTTATCTCATTTGTAACTTTTTTGCACTCTATATCTTCTATATGCAGTGCTTCTAAAATAGCTTTTGAGAGTCTTTTTGGAAGCGGGATTACTGAACTTATCTGTTTTTTACTCCCCTTGATTAGCTCTAAAATATTCTCATCAGGAAGAAAATCTATTGCAATATTTCCCTTTTGCCAATAGAGCGATGCCGATAAAACAGCAGGGCCGCTTATGCCTTTGTGAGCGAAGAGAAGCTCCTCTTTTAGGATTTTGCCCTCAACTTTGATGGCAACGGGGCAGCTAAGACCGCTTAGCTCTTTCATCCAGAACTGCTCTTTTTGAACGGTAAGCCCGACAAGTGCGGGAGTAAACTCTTTTACTTTTATGCCAAAACTCTTTGCAATTTCAAGACCGATATCGCTAGCGCCGAGGCTTTGATAGCTTTTGCCTCCTGTTGCTACGACTACTTTTTTAGCTCTAAAGAGCTCTTTTAGACTCTTGACTTCAAAAATATCACCCTCTTTTTTTACCCATAAAATCTCGCTGTTTAAAAAAAGATCTACGTTTTTTATCTTTTTTTTAAAGAGGCTTATAATCTCATCGGAGGAGTCTTTGCAGAAGTAGTAGTGCTTTTTTCTCACTACGGGTTCAAGAGCGTTTTTATGTAGATATTCAAGCAGGTCATCTCTTGAGAAAGTCTCAAAGACATTAAATATAAACTCTTTATCGCCATCATAATTGTCTCTGCTTAACTGGGTGTTCGTAATATTACATTTTCCGCCGCCTGAAATTTTCAGCTTCTGGGCAACTTTACTATTTCCATCAACTATTGCGACACTTAGCTTTTTGTCCAAATTTGAGGCACACATAAGTCCGCTTGCACCTGCGCCGAGTATTAAAACATCATATATCTTCATGTCGAAATTATACTTTATGGCACCTTTAGCTTTGCAATTCTTGAGCTCGCAACTATCTAAAGTTTTTTTTTAAAACTTGTATCTCAAAGATACAACGGCTTTGTCGTAGTCATAGTCTAGCAGAGTGTTTTTCATGCTGTAAGTTTTGTATCTCACATCAAAAATAATGCTCTCACTCAGCGCATAGTCCATCCCTGCACCATACCCAAAACCATAAGCACCGTCATTCTCTATATACTGCCCTGCTCCAGCCGCCAAAGCAAAGACCGAAAAGCCTCTAAAGGGAACAAAACCGGCTTTTAAGTCTAACTCTATGGTAGCTACCATGTCATTTTCATTTGTGGCATCATCCGAGAGTTTGCCAAAGCTGTACTCGCTATGAAGCCCCCAAAGCATACAGCTGCTATAGATTTTATCCACCCCAAATCCAAATACTCCCTCGGTCATACTCTCATTTTCTATAGAAGCAGTTGAAACACCGATATATACTGTTCTTCTAACCTCATCGGCAGCTAAAGAGGAAACGGCAATGGCAACAGCTAGAA
>NZ_JACUTS010000049.1 GCF_014859695.1 Sulfurimonas sp.
CGATGGAACAGTTGATGGCACCCCTGCAGATGTTGACCCATCAGTAATTCTCGTAGCAGATGCACCACTGGTAATAGTTACAGCAGATTTGACTCCTGAAATTGTGCAAGATTATGAAGACGAAACTTTTACAAATTATACCCCGATTATTAATTCTGGTAATAGTACTGGTATTTTAGAATTTGATGGATATGCAAGAAGTGTTTCTATGACCATTAAAAGTTTTGATGGAAGACCAGGGAATGATACTGGAACCGTTGAATTGTTAAGAGATGGTGTAGTAATAGAAACTTATTCTTTAAATGATTATCTTACTACAAATCCTAGTGGATCAAAAGGTATACCTCTTACTTTTACATCTGATATTTATTTTAATGAAGTTCGTGTAAGCAATACGGCTACAAATGATCAATTTAAGGTGGAAAATGTAGTGCTTGTTTCACCTTATTTGGTGACATACAGTATTGATGCAAATGCATTTCTGACAGATGAGAGTGAAATTTTAAGCAATCTTATACTTAAAGTTCCTTCTTCAGTAGATGGTGTATTAGTGGTAGATGGTTTTGCTCCTATTGCTATTTTGAGTGCGGATGGTCTGTATAATTATTACTCTATTCCTGCAGATAATGGTGGTGTAGAATTGATATTTGATTTTACTGAAGAACTTACCCCGACAGAGTTGACTGAGCTAGGAAATTTAATTGATACTATTACTGGCAGTGCAACTTCTTGGGAGAGTGGGGATGGTTTTGCACTTGCTGCGAGCAGTGGCGATGATATAATCGCTGGAACTGCTGAAGATAATGAAATTTCTGGAGAAGGAGGCGATGATGTTATTTTCGGAGGTGATGGAGCAGATGCTCTCCATGGCGGAGCTGGTGATGATACAATAGCTGGTGAAGATGGTGATGACTACATCGATGGTGGTGCCGGAGCGGATGCTCTATACGGCGGTGCAGGTAATGACACTATTGTATACGATGCTTTAGATACAGTTATAGACGGCGGAACTGGAGTAGATACACTGATTGTTGCAGATACTTTAGACTTATCTAATGTAGCTACTATAGCCGCGATTTCAAATATTGAAGTTATAGAGTTGCTTGATAATGCAAAAGTAGTCGGTGGTATTAATCCGAATGATGTGATTTCAATGACAACAACTGTAGATGGTAATAATACATTAATAATTGAGTCTGATAGTACTCCTACTAGTGATACTAGGGTTAGTATTGACGAAGATTCATTTGATACTTCTGTTGTGGATGGCGGGTATAATGTTTATAGTTATACAGATGCTGATACAGGAGATGTTACGACACTGATGGTTGATGTTCTTATACCAATCGATATTGTATAGCTTATTAGCTGTTTACTCGCAACCTTGATGGCTGCGGGTAAACTCTTTTTTTCCCAATTAACAAAAATTTTCTTATTGATACCAAAGTACTATTTACTTAAAAAAATCTCTGTGCTAGAATCTATACATAATTAAATTTGGAGGTGTAAAATGGCTACTGGAAAAGTTGTAGGACAGATACAGGTAACGCAAGGTAACGTGAAGATTGTGGGTGCTGACGGTGTTGTTCGTGAGCCAGTGTACGGCGGTTTGATGTTTGAGAATGAGCAGGTTGTGAGTAACGATTCGAGCGCTCTGTTTCAGATTAAGTTTTTAGCACTTCCTGAGGCGTCGGCATACGATGGCGAATTTAGAATTTTAGCAGACGGAACTGCTTTTCATGGAAGAGATGCCCTGAGCAGCATGGCTGAGTCAGAAGTTGAAACAGGAGTAGCAGAAGATTTAGAAACTGCAGCAGGTGAAGAGGGGGCAGAGGGAAGCACGGCATTTACAGAGACGGATATCGTAGCAGACTCCAGCGTTCTTGGCTTTAACAGAGGACCAAATAGCGCACTTGGATTTGGCGTGACAGAGTTTGGTACAGAAGATGTTGTTTATGACATTGGTCAACTGGATGTCATTCCACCCGATATCACTCCACCCGATGTGATTCCACCTGATGTCACTCATCCTGTGTTTACATCTTCAAATACAGCACTTTTTAATGAAACAGATACAGCTCCTGTAACGCAGGTAACGGCTAGCAGTGAGAATGGTGTCAGCTACAGCATCTCGGGAGAGGATAGTGAGCTGTTCATTATTGACCCAGTGAGCGGTCTTATAAGCTTTAAAGAGGCTCCTGATTATGAAAATCCAAAAGATGTTGGCGGAGACAATGAGTATATTGTACTCGTAACCGCAACAGATTCGTTAGGAAACCATACAACTCAGGAACTGAGTGTTTTCATTAACAATATTAATGGAAATGTAACGACGACTCCTGGTGAAAGTTTGGTGTTTCATACGTTTGACTCTCCTCCAGGCAATAATAATGAAGGCTGGACTGGCTCAGGCAACGAGAGCGCCATAGGTGTGGACAACAGTACGATTCCGCCAAATGAACTGGGTTGGTTTAGTCAAGACAGCGATACAAGATCACAGGATTTTGATCTGAGTGATCATGCAGACAAAGAGATAAATATTTCGTTTACGCTTGGCGTAAATGATTGGGAGGGCGATGACACTTTTGTAACAAGAGTTTATGACAGTGAAGATAACGTGATAAAAACTCAGTCATTTTCTCCTGATAGTGAGGGTGTAGGATACTTTGACTATGATTTTGACGTTACAGTTCCTGAAAATGGGCTTATTAGGGTTGAGTTTCAATCTGAAAATACTGTAGATCATGGAAAGGGTACAGAAGCTTGGAGTATAGATGATTTTGAGATAATGGGTCCTGATGGTCAGCAGGTTCTTACTTTTGACAGTTTACCTGGCGGCAACATAGATATGGAGGCTTTATTAGATCAAAATAATGATTTTGAAGGCGATGCTCCTGACTCTGTAGATGAAATCAATCTCTCTAGCGGTGATTATACATTGTCAAATATTACATTGGCAGACGTCATTGATATAACGGACGGCGACAATGTGCTTAAAATTACTGGAGACAGCGGTGATGGGATTGTTAATTTGGTAGATAACGGATGGGTTATTGACACCTCTCCTAGTGTTACAGAGACAGACTATATTACATACACACACGTAGATGACCCGAGTGTGCAACTTCTTATCGATGTTGATATACCTATTGATAGTGTCTGATTTTATTACTTAAACTTTAGTGCTAAAGAGATTCTATCGGTCACGTTCGCCTTTTCAAAGATATGGTGGATGTGACCTTTTACGGTTGAGAGTGCAATCTTCTCTCTTTGCGCTATCTCTTTGTTGTTTAACCCCTCGGCAATCATTAGTGCGATATCCTTCTCCTTTTCGGTTAGCAGTGAGATAAATTCAGGCTCATCTTTCCTTTTATTTTGCATATATTTGTTGATTATAAAGTATGTAAGATCTGCAAAAAGCCAGTTATTTCCATATTCGACGCTTGAGAGCATATTTAGCAGGTTTTCTTTATTTATGTAGGAGTTTTCATATCCTTTAATACCGCTTCCAAGGAGAGTTGATGCGTGATACACTTCAGGAACTGAGTTAAAAAGCAAAGTAACCGCATTTGGGTGCTCTTTTAGTTTTTTGAGTGCATATTCGATATTTTGAATACTCATCTCATCAATCATTACTGATATTCTATCGCCATATTTTGCAAGATATTTAAGTAGTTCATCAAAATCTTCTATTGACACGGTCTCGTAGGAGTTGTTTAAAGCGCTCTGCCAATGCCTTTTAATTGATGACATATTTGTAAATATAATTACCTTTTTCATAGTCATCTTTCACTCAGCACATTATCTCGTGCTCTTAGGATTGGTTTTAGAATATAGTCCAGTACTGTTTTTTTGCCAGTTATTATGTCTACATCTGCCGTCATCCCGACTATAATATTTAGTTTTTTATCCTCATTTCCCAAGTAGTTTTTATCTGTTTTTATTCTCACAAGATAGTAGTTTTGTCTACTTGCTTCATCATAAATAGTATCTGCACTTATGTGAGTTAGAGTGCCTTTCAGCGAGCCATATATTGCAAAGTCATATGCAGAGAACTTCACAATAGCACGTTGCCCCGGGAATAAAAAGGCGATATCCGCAGGTCTTATTTTTGCTTCGACAACCAGGTTGTCCTGAGTAGGTACTACTTCAATAATATCCATCCCGGGTCTTACAACACCCCCGACAGTATTTACTAGAAGCTGTTTTATAGTTCCATCAACGGGAGAGCGCACAAATGTACGTTTTACCTTGTCTTCTCTGGCAATATTTGCCTGCTCAATTCTTGACATTTCGGCTCTTACTTCATTATATTTCTCTTTTGCTGCATTTTTAAATTTTAGCTCAACTTCTCTAATGTTGTTTCTTTGCTCCTCAATTATGGAGGCAAGACGAGGAATAGAGAGTTTTGTCGATTTCATCTGCCCCTCAATGGTGCTGGCTTCTCTTTGAAGTTTTAGATACTCGACCTCAGAGACTATTCCTTTATCTACAAGCGGCTTATTAAGTTCTAATTCTCTGGTAATAAGTTTATAATTTATTGTCAGGTTTTGTAATTTTGCCTCAGCCTCTTTTAGTTCATCTTTTTTTTGCTCAAGGCGGCGCTGATAGATATTAATACTGTTTTCAAGCTGCTCTTTATTGCTTTTATAAAGAGACTCTTCATGTTTTATAAGTTCTGGAGAGTTTTTTCTTGTTAAGTCGCTTGCAATAAATGGTTTTACGGTAGATTCAGCCAAAAGGCGAACACTCTTCGCCTGAAGTTCATTGTAGCGCAACTGACTCTCTATAAAGCTACTTACAAAACTCGTATCGTCGATTTTAATGAGAATATTGCCTTTTTTTACCTCTTCTCCGACTTCAACGAGTATTTCGCTTACAATACCACCCTCCAGATTTTGTATGACTTGAACCTGAGAAGAGGGGATTATTTTGCCTTGACCGCGGGTTAGGGCATCTATATCTGCATTGTATGCCCAAAAAATCAGCCAAGCAATTGCAAAAGCACTTATCCAGAGCATAAATTTGGTGCCGCCAGAGTGATTCATAAGCAGAGCCGCACTTACAGAGTTCATATACTCCAAGTCCTTCTCATCTTTTATGCGAAGGTTTTTAATATCCTTCTTTTTGTAAGAGTATTCTACAAACTTATCTTCTAGGCTCATTGGCTACTCTTTTGAGGGGATCTTAATCGTCTTATAACATCATCATGCGAACCGTCTAAAATAATCTTGCCTCTATCCAATAGAATCAATCTTTTAGTTAATGAAAGGAGTATATTTTTATGAGAGATTAGTATCATCGTATGATTATTTTGGTAGCTGTTCATAGCTCTTATGAAGTGGTTTTCGTGCGTACTGTCCATCGAGTTTGTAGGTTCGTCAAGAAGTATAATTGGAGCGGAATGTATAAAAGCACGTGCTATCGAGATGGATTGTTTTTGTCCGCCTGAGAGACCGTCCCCCCTCTCTCCTATATGCATATCATAGCCCATTGGATGAGAGTCTGCAAAGTAGCTCACACCGCTTAGTTTGGCAACTTCTAAAATTTCCTCATCGCTTGCACCAGGAGAGCGCAGAACAATATTCTCTTTTAGCGTTCCTTGAAACAAAATGACCTCTTGGGGAACATAAGATATATTGCGTCTCAAATCAGCAGGGTCTATCTGTTTTATATCTATACCGTCCATTAGTATGGAGCCTTCCGTTGGTTCATAAAGCCCTAGTATAAGCTTCTCTATTGTCGTTTTTCCTGAACCGTTAGTGCCTATAATACCTACTGATTCTCCCGGATTGATTACAAAACTTACATCATCAAGAACTTTGTTCTCTGTATCAGGATAGACAAAACTTACATTTTTAAACTCTACCTTTCCTTTAAAGAATGGGCGCTGTACAAAGTTTTTTGACTCTTCGCGCTCAACAGAGAGCTTCATTATAGAGTTGATGACGTCATAAGCAGTCTTAGTCTGCTGAAAATTGGCAATAAGTGCTGCGACTTGACCCAAAGGAGCGAGCATTCTTGAACCAAGCATTACAACTGCGATAAGCCCTCCCATAGTCAGAGCATTATTTCCTATGGCATAAACACCGCCTATAATAAGCGCAATAGTGTTTAGCTGAACTACAAAGTTTACAAATGTCGAGATAGAGTTTGAGAGTATTTTTGATTTGAGTCCCTTTTGTGCAACATCGCCTGTAGCTTCTTCCCATTTCCACTGATACTGTCCGCTTATTCCAAGTGCCTTTATAGTCTCTAGTGCTGTAAGTGACTCTATAAGTACTGAGTTTTTGTGTGCAGAAGCTTCATAAGTGCTTTGCACGCTTCTTCTCATGGGTTTTTCTACGAATATGCTATATATCATAATGATAAGGGCACTTACTATCGGAATAGCGATCATCCAACCGCCTATAATATAGATGATAAAGAGAAATATAATTGTAAAAGGCAGATCTATTATAGTAGCAATAGAAGATGCCGTAAAAAAGCCCCTTATGGAGTCAAAATCCTTTAGGTTGCTTGCAAACGAACCTACCGAGCGTGGCTTTGATGCAATTTTTAGATTTAGTACATGCTCGTAAATTATCGAAGACATGATAACATCGCTTTTTTTTGCTGCATTTTCAAGAAAGTAGGAGCGAAGGAACTTTAGAATTATGTCAAAGATATAGATAACAATTATACCCGTTGCAAATACCCAAAGCGTGTCTATTGCATTGTTTGGCACGACTCTGTCATATACGTTTAGAGTAAAAATTGGAGTTGCCATAACAAAAAGATTTATAAGAAAAGAAGCTACTATTACATCTGCGTATATTCCAGAAAAGTAGCTCATTGTTCCCCAAAACCAGTGATGACTATCATGCTTTAAGAGACGATTGTGTGCATCTTTGTATTGGTGGTTATGTTTAAGAAGAAATGCAAAGTTTATATATTCCGCTTCTAAAAACTCACTCTCAACCCAGTTCTCACCCTCTCCTGCTTCTGGTAAAATTATTTTTGCATATTTTCTATCAGGACTAATTTCCGTTAAGATGCAGGCTCTCTCGCCATATTCGTCACCTTTTAAGACTAGGATTACTGGCAGTAGCAGAGGGGATATATCTTTAAATGAGTAGTCTACTAATTTAGAGCTAAATCCGGCACGCTGAGCCGCACGATGAAATGCGGATTTTGATCCTTTTGCATCAAGTGAAAAAAGTCTAGGCGTCGTTCTTCCCGGTGGGATTGGCAAGTCAGCAATAAGTGCATCAGCGCTGTATGGACGATTGTAGAGCTTGGTAAAAATTACCAAGCTCTCCAGTAGAGGATTTTCTATAATACTACTCAACTGTAATATTCATCTCTTCTAAAATTTTGCCGGTGTAAGATAAGATTTGATAGTAAGAGATCAGCCTATCATACTCAGCCGTAGTTTTGCGGTTTTTTGCACTGTTATGCTCTAACTCTATGTTTAAAAGGTCGATGATGCTTCTTCTTCCAAGTTCATGCTCTTTTTCATAGTCGGAGACAGTTTCGCCGCTTGATTTTATAGTGTTATCGAGATGAACCAGCTGCTGTTTTGTCGACTCAAACGTCTGCCATGCAATCTCTGTATATGCTTTTATATAGCGTCTTGCATCTGCGAGTGTGCTGTTTTTGTTAAGCAATCTGTGTTGATTTGCCTGCTTGTTTGCTTTGTCTGCCAAACCGTTAAAGATATTGTAGTTTAACACAAGAAGAGCGTTGTAGCCAGAGTTCTCTTCAAAAGTGCTAGGAGTTCCAGCTTCAGATTCAAATGCCACTCCATGCACATGTTTGTCCCAATAAGCTTCGAGTTTAATATCCGCTTTTGGATAATAGGGTGCATTTGAGCGTTGTAGTGCCGCCGCCGCAACTTCGATATCCGCATTTGATACTTTAATCGTAGGGTTGTTCTGCATAGCAATCTCAACCAAAGAGTCTATATCATTAGCAGGGATATCTCCAATAGTGGGTTTTTCCAAATCCGCTACACTTATATCTCCGGGTAAAATACGCTCAAAGCTAGAGACGGCATTATCATAATTTTGTTCCGCTAAGTATTGGATACTTAGAGCATTTTCATAACGAGCAAGTGTCTGTTTGTAGTCAGAACTGCGCCCAACTCCGGCTTTTACCTTCTCATCTATCTGTGAAAGGTACTTTTCATGAACCGCTACATTCTCTTTAGCAATCTGGAGTAGTTCATGAGTTCTAAGTAGCTCAATATAGTACGTAGCAGTTGCTAGCGCCATATCATTTGCACTCTCTTTTACAGTGTCGTTTGCCGATAATATAAGCGCTTTTTGCTGCTCAACCGCGTACTTTGTATCTAAGCCTGAGAAAACATTCTGAACGAGTGTTGCAGAGGCATTTTGTCTTACTAATGTTTCTCTCACACCTTCGTTTGCTACAGTTTTTGTAAATTCTGGACCGACTGAATATGACAAGTCTAAAGACGGTAAATAACCGGCTCTTGCTCTACTCAGTAACTCTTTTTGAACATTTCTATCCTCTTTTTTCATCTCTATTTGAGGATGCGTCTCAACCGCCTTTTGCACTGCCTCGCTAAGAGACATTGCGCTTGCAAGTATAGGTATCAAAACCACCGATAATAATATAGACTGCTTCATTTGAAATCCTTTGTTTTTACTTTACTTAGTATACTATTCAAAATATTAAGCATTTATTAACTTAGGTATAAGCTAAAACTATTTTTTCATATTATATCGCTAAAAGTCAAAGCAGTGTATAATTTAACATGTTAGATAGCGGTAAAAAGGTGGTTAGAAGATGCAAATAAGAGTTTATTACGAAGATACCGATACAGGCGGAGTTGTTTATCACTCAAACTACCTCAATTTTTGCGAACGCGCAAGAAGTGAGGCTTTTTTCTCTAAAGGTCTGACTCCGGTTTTGCAAAATGGTCATTTTGTTGCCAGAAGAGTTGAGGCTGATTATATTAGAAGCGCAAAGCTAGGTGATGAGCTGCATGTAGAGACAAAACTTATAGAGATGAGAGCGGCTTCGTTCAAACTGTTGCAGAGTGTATTTAAAGAGAATGAGAAGATATTTGAGCTAACCATAACGCTGGCATATATAAACTTTGAGGGCAAGCCTCAAAAGATCACAAAAGAGGTAGAGGAGCTAGTCCGCTCTCTCTTTTGTTAGTTGGTAAGGGATAAACCTGGAGAATGATGGCTGAAGCAGGTTTATAGGGTAGATCATCTGGTTATCAACACTCTGTATATCATACTCTCTTTTTTCGCCGCTTATAAGATGGGCAAAGTAGTCTATACCGACGGTTGTCGTGTAGTTTATCCAGTCGTATACAATATCGTTACCCAAAAGAGAGTTTGTCTCGATGAGAACATCTTTGTTTTGCGTGATAGAGTTGGCGATTATCATATCTTTTCTGTCTTGATACTGTGTCATGGAGAGAAGCAGCGGATTGTAGTTTGTTTGTGTTGAGAGTATATTTGTAGTGTTTGTGTCATAGAGAGTAAGCTGAGATATTATCATACCGCTTTTTATGATAGGAGTATTTACGAAAAAAGAGGCTTCGTTTATCTTCTCATTCTCTTTTAACTGTTTTTCTAGATTTGTCGTCTGTTGAGGAATAGAAAATTTTATAACGGTTGGTTTTTGAGAAGGGCTACTCAAGGCTACCTTTTTATTTTGTGCAAATTTGGCTTTAAAAGCATACTCTTGATGTTCAGATAGCCGCTCTCCGATGGTGGATTGATCATAAAATATGACAAGTGGAGAGACCGCTTCATTTAAGAGCAGATCGCTTTGTGCTCTGTAGTCTATCCCTCCGTAGTAGAGGTAGCCTGACTCATTTTTAGCATCTTTTTTGTTGATAGTTGGGAAAAATATATTTATGTCAGGATTGATGTTTGAGACAATCTCTTCGCCATCTTGTGTCAGCGGTGCTATTACATAAGAGAAACTATCCTTTTTAATTCTCTTGAGGGCTTTTGAGATCTCATCGTAGCTCTCATCTTCTATTTTATAACTCTTGAGCTCAAACGGGCGGTTCTTTGACATAAGATAGGCAAAAGATGCGTTTGTAGTTGAGGCTGCATATCTTCCAATCTTTTTGTATGGCAGAAGTAGGGCAATGCGAAGTTTGCTCTCTGTAAAGACCTTTTTTATATTGAAAACTGCCAGATACTCCTGTCTTCTTGCCTCTAGAACATCATCTTCAAGTCTCTCCCCGGCATGAGCTAAAAATGAGAAGATGTAGCCATTTTCAAGGTGCTCTTGTAAACACTCCTCATTACAAGGGTAAGGGTCTAGGTTTTGAATATCAGTTTTTGGAAGAGCAATGTCAGAAATTAGAAAACTTTTTGAAAACAGCACTGCAGGCAAAAATATGGCGATAAAATATAGTTTTTTCATAGACAACTCTTTATAATTTTTAGATCATTAAACGCAATTTTTTTATCATCCGGATTTCTAAGAAGATGATTGGGGTGAAATATAGGAACAAGTTTGTACTCTTTAAAGTCTACAACATGTCCTCTTACGCTCCAGAAATTTTCTTCTTCAGATGTAACTTTAGCATAAGCATCTTTACCTAAAGTAACAACTACTTTTGGTTTTACAAACTCTATTTGTTCAAATAGATAACTCTTGCATGAATCCCACTCCGAACTAGAGGCTATATTTGAGTTTAAAGGTTTGCATTTTATAGCATGAGTAAAGTACACATCTTCAACTTTTAGTTTTAAAACATTCTCAATCATATCTTTTAGCATCTCACCGCTTCTGCCGCTGTAGTAGGAGTTTGTGCTATCATCGCTCATCGAAACCATATAGTCGATTATCATGACGTCTGCATTTGGATTGCCGTATCCGCTCATGCTCTGCCTTCTCGATTTATTCAAATCACACAAATGGCAACTTGCTATATTCTTTGTAAGCTCATCAAGATTCGATGGTTTTTCATTTGAACTTGCACGGTTTATAGAAAAGGAGTCGCTATACTCAAACCCTAGAGCTTTAAGCCGATATAGGTTTTGCAGTAGCAGTAGATTTTGAAAAGAGTTCAATAATAGCCTTTATGAAAAATAATCAATCATAAGAGTATATTTAAAGTGCGGTTAAAATCTACTTTATAAATTTTAGGTAAAATACAAGAAAGTATTTTTGGAGAACAATTTGAGCTTAGATAATGAAGTATTGGGTGTAAATAGTTTTAAATTGGAGTCTTCGAGAGAAATTCAGAGTATTATTGGCAACATTGAAAATCTCAAAAAAGAGAATATTCTTATCCATATAATCTCCTTTATTCACAATACCGTCCTTGTTCAAAGCCTAAAAAATGAGTTAGTTAAAATATTTCCAAACGCTAAGATAGTTCTCTTAAAGCATGAGGATAAAACAAATACGCAACTTATACTATATTCGCTAAAAAAAGATGCAGACCCTCAAAATATAAGCGACGAAATAGCCAAAGATTTATATACAAAAATTACACAACAGGCACATGAGCTAAGAGAGTATAGAAACAAACTTTTTAGCAGATACTTCACGGACCATCTTACAAATCTCCCAAACACATATAAACTTAGAAATGATCTTGACGAGCTCAAAGAGTTCTCGTTGGTTGTTTTTAATATAGATAACTTTCAGATGATAAATAATTTTTACGGTTACATAGTAGGTGATTATGTAATTGAGAAAGTTGGAAAATACCTTCAGGAGAATATTCCACAGCATCACATATATAAGCTCTCGGGAGATGAGTTTGCTTTTATTATTGATAAAGAGATAGGATTTTATGAGCTTAAAGATTACCTTGATGAGCTTTATGAGAAGATAAAAAATATTACAATAGAGTATCAGGATATAAGCATATATGTTGATTTTACTCTTGCATCTTCGGCAAATATAGATAGTAAAAATATATTTTCAAAAGTCTCAATGGCACTTAAATATGCAAAAGAGATTGGTGCAAAATATTGGATATATGAAGATAGAATGAATTTTGAAAACGAGTATGAAAGGAACTTGAAACTCTCGGGAATTGTAAGGGACGCTGTTGAAAACTCTAGAATTGTTCCTTATTTTCAAGCTATTGTAGACACGCAGACATTAAAAATAGAGAAGTATGAGTGTTTGGCAAGACTCATCGATAGAAATGGAAAAATACTCTCGCCGACTCTTTTTATTCCGGTTGCAAAAAAGATAAAAGTTTACAAGATAGTAACAAAAGCGATAATCGACAAATCTTTTGAAACGTTCGAGAACAGCGAGTTTGAGTTTAGTATAAACCTCTCTATAGAGGATATTATGAGCAGCGAAATATTCAATTTTATTGTTCAAAAACTCAAAAGTTCAAATGCGTCAAGAAGAGTTATATTTGAGCTGCTAGAGTCTGATGCCGTTGAAGATTTTAAAAAAGTAGAGCGCTTTATAAGTGAAGTTAAAAGATATGGCGCTAGAATAGCAATCGACGATTTTGGAAGCGGATATTCAAATTTTGGGTATTTAATGAGAATGAACGCAGATTTTATCAAAATCGACGGCTCTTTGGTGCAAGATATAGATGTGGATAGAAACGCTCTTTTTATTGTTGAGACTATTGTTGAGTTTGCAAAAAAACTCGGTATAAAAACTATAGCGGAATATGTTCACTCAAGCGTTATAATGGACATTGTAAAAAAACTCGGAGTCAACTACTCTCAGGGCTACTACATTGATGAACCCTCCATTGAGTTGCTAAAAAAAGACAATTAGGCTCAAGTAGATGCAGGTTCTGCTAAAACAAGATTACATACAAAGGATTTAAATGTTCAACAATATATCCATTAAATTAAAGATGGCATTAATGGTAGTAGTGCCGGTGCTTGTGATACTTTTGTGGCTTACGACGGATAGCTTTAATAGTTATAAGGAGGTAAAAGCCTTAGAGAAGATCAGCGAACTGGTGCTCTTTAGTCAAAAAAGCAGTTCTCTGGTTCACAATCTTCAAAAAGAGAGAGGTGCATCTGCCGGGTTTATAAGCTCAAACGGTGCCAAATTTTCATCTGAGTTACTCTCTATTAGAAAAGATACGGATGAGACTCTTTTGGAGTTAAAAAGGTTTTACTCTTTAATTTCTTTGGATGAGTACTCTCAAAGTATGCGCACAAAGATGCAAAAAGCGGTGGATGCCCTCACAAAGATTGGCGAGATTAGAAAAAGTGTTGATACTCTAAGCGTTGCAGTTAGTGTTCCTGTGAGTTATTATAGCTCGCTTAATGAAGCGTTTATATCTGCGATAGAAGAGATTATAAAGATGAGCGACAACGCTCAAACAAACAATGAGATAAATGCTTTTGTAAATTTTTTGTCAGCAAAAGAGAGAGCGGGCATAGAGCGGGCAGTTCTATCATCAACATTTAGCAGAGACAGTTTTGCTCCCGGATTTCACAATAAATTTATAGGGCTTTTGAGCGAACAAAACAGTTTTACTAAAAAGTTTCTATTTTTTGCATCGCCTCAGCTTAAAGAATTTTATGAGACAAAGCTGAGTGCTAAAGAGGTTGCAGAGGTCAAAAGGATGAGAGAAGTTGCTTTGGAACACGAGGATGGAGGCTTTAACATAGATGCCACATACTGGTTTGCAACCATAACTTCAAAAATCAACCTGCTAAAAGAGGTTGAGGACGAGATAGCAAAAAGTATAACCCAGAATGTCTCAAATATTCATGATGAAGCTTTTAACTCTATGATAATCGGGCTTGTAATAAATATGATAGTTGTCTTTTTCATAATAGGGCTAGGTTCATTCATCTCAAGAAATCTTATAAAAAAAGTAGATATGTTAAAAAATGAGATAGACGAGATAATAACTTCAAAAGACTTTTCTAAAACTATTACAAAGAGCGGAAGTGATGAGATAGGGTTTATTCAGGAGTATGTAAATCTTCTGGTTCAGGCAGCCGGAAGATCGATGCGTGAGGCAAAAGAGAGCCTTGAAGAGTCCGGGAGATATGCAAAAGATATCGAAGAGAGAAATGAAGCAAATAAACTGACTCTCTCTTTAACCGAACTATTAAATGACGGTGCTGTTTCTGGAGTAGGAAGTGTTCAAAAAGGATTGGGTCATAATATGGACTCTCTAAAAGATATAAACGACAAAAATGCTCAAACAGGTATTATCGTAGATGAGGTTAAACACTCTACAGAGGAGATGGTTCACTCACTAAACAATATATCCCAGAAAATGGAAGGA
>NZ_JACUTS010000153.1 GCF_014859695.1 Sulfurimonas sp.
TAAAATCATTACCGGAAAACACTTTTTTCATCAAAGAGAGCTTTTTAAGTATGTTCATCATGTTCAGTATGTAGAGAGCAATGAGATACACAGAGCACTCATGGCATGTAAAGAGCTGCCGCCTAGTATGGTTGAAGAAAAAATTAACTTAGAACCGATTATAAAGAAGATATTAGAAAATTAAGGATATAGATATGGCACTAGAAAAAGCATATAAACTTTTAGCGGCACAAGAGGGAGTCTCAAATTCTCAAGCAAAGTCTATGATAGACAGAGGCTTGGTCTATGTGGGCAATAAGAAGGTAATGATTGCTCGTGGAGATATCGACGCAAAAACTACTTTTAGGGTTGAAAAAGTAGAGAAAATCAAGCCTATTTTTGAAAATGATGACTTGATTGTTCTAGACAAACCTGCACATGTAAACTCGGATGAGATAGAGAGACAGTTTAAACCTGCCGTGCTTCTTCACAGACTCGATCGTGAAACAAGCGGAGTTTTAATGCTTGTAAAAAATGAGGAGTTTCGTCAAAAAGCTATTGAAGAGTTTAGAAAAGACAGAGTTTATAAAGAGTACATTGCGTGGGTAGAGGGAATTATAAGCGAGCCGATTGAGATAGACAAGCCGATACTTACTACAAAGAAAAATAATCGTGCCTCGTCAAACGTTTCTGCAAAAGGAAAGCCTGCAAGAACTGAAGTTTTTCCTGATATCGTCAGCGGAAATAAAACAAAAATAAAGTGCATTATCCACCACGGAAGAACGCATCAAATAAGAACTCACCTCAGATATATAGAACATCCGATTGTCGGTGATGAGCAGTACGGCGGAAGACGAGCAAAGCGCGTAATGCTCCATGCCTATAAAGTAAGACTTCTTAACATGGAGTTTACGGCACCGGAGCCAAGTACATTTGTCCACTTCGAATAGCCCACAGAGCTTATGGAGTGTCTATGTGTTGCGATGCAGCGATGAGACTCTCTACACCGGAATAACTACGGATTTAGCTAGAAGAGTCGAGGAGCATAACAACTCTATAAAGGGTGCTAAATATACACGCGCAAGAAGACCGACAGTTTTGGTTTACTCTGAGAGTTGCAAAGACAAAAGCAGCGCAACCATAAGAGAGTTGGAGATAAAAAAACTACCGCGAGCCAAAAAATTGGAGCTTATAAAGTGATAAGAATCTTTGTTGATGGCGA
Source organism: Sulfurimonas sp. (assembly GCF_014859695.1). Classification (GTDB taxonomy): domain Bacteria; phylum Campylobacterota; class Campylobacteria; order Campylobacterales; family Sulfurimonadaceae; genus Sulfurimonas. The sequence continues at coordinate 1,202 of NZ_JACUTS010000153.1, forward strand.
TGCTTTTCCAAACCTTCTAAAGCCGATTTTATTTCGCTCGATTGAGAGACTCTCTATTGAAACCTTTGTAGTCTCAAACAAACCCATTACCATCGGCAAATCAAAACTGATTACTTACATTATTGTCGAGCAGGGCGCAGATGCAGCAGATCATCATATAGTTGAACTTGCAAAAGAGGGCGACTTGGTAATAACAGCCGATATCCCGCTAGCAGACAGAGTAATAAATAAAACGGCACATGCGATAGACCATAGAGGCGAGCTTTATACCGTTGACAATATTAAGCAATATTTAGCCATGAGAAATCTGATGGAGAGCATAAGAGACACCGGAGAGATGACAAGAGGTCCAAAGCCCTTTGATCAAAAAGATGCGCACCGATTTGCCAATCAGCTTCATAGCTTTTTGACGAAGTATCATCAAATATAAAGCAGACTTAAAGTAACTTTCAGCTAAAATTCGCCACTTTTTACATTCAAGACTATTTTTAAAAGAGGAGTCAAAATGACTCCTTTTGCCCTTATGGGCAAAGCTTTAGTGCCTGAATATAATTTGAACGAGTTCAAATTATATGAGATTAATTAGTAGGAGGGCTATATGTTTGACACATTAACAGATTCATTTACCAACGCTATTAGAAAAATTCGTTTTCATGATGATGAAAAAGCCCTCACAAAGGCTTTAGACGAGTTAAAGAAGTCTCTTTTAAAAGCGGATGTAAACCATAAAGTTGTTAAAGATCTTATATTTAAAGTTCAGGTAGAGACGAAAAAAAACGGGATTGGAAAAGATCAATTTTTAGCGGCTTTAAGAGAAACACTCTATGAACTTTTAGAAGTCGGCGGAAACAGAGGCTTTATTTTTGCTTCAAAACCTCCGACCGTTATTTTAATGACCGGACTTCAAGGGTCTGGGAAAACAACGACAACAGGTAAGCTGGCGCTGTATCTAAAAAACAAACAGAAAAAAGTTTTGGTAGTAGCAGCCGATTTGCAGCGTTTAGCGGCAGTTGAGCAGCTTCGTCAAATTACGGCGAAAATAGATGTTGAACTCTATGAAAATGAGAGCACAAAAAATCCTGTTGAAGTT